>JAVXIV010000212.1:0-3702 GCA_036785645.1 Hungatella sp. | reverse complement strand
TTTTCTTATGTTGAAGACATTCATATAAGAATGGCATCACTACGTTGACGAGATGCGCAGTCGCAACGCTGGCACCGTTGATACGCTTTAGATCCTGATAATGATCATCCGGGGACATATGATTGGCATATCCACTTACGGTATAGGGAATGCTGTAATTGGTGATATCTACCATAATAAAAAGATCGGCACCGCGCACAGATTCTCGGATCACACCTTTGGCTTCTCCGGTACCAAAGCGAGGACAGGCTATATTCAGTAGATAAGAATCCACATCGTACCCACGATAATTCAAGTCGGCCTTGCGGCTAAGCAATTCTTCCAGATCATTTCTGCGAAATTTTACGATATGTTTATTGACCTGTGAGGTCAATTCCTTGCAGCTCTCCGGCGCGGCTAATTTCAGCGGTGCAACCGGAAGAGAATCGTTAAAAACATAATTATTTGCCATAATGACAATTCCTCCATCTCTGTAAGCATCATATATGTGCTATACTATATATACCATTTTTCGGCAAAATGCGTCAACACTAATCGCCGAATTTACAAAAATAAATAGAAAGGTGCTGCTTGTATGATTAAAAAAGGACATCTCATTCAATCTGTAGATCCGGCTTCCATTGCCGAAGAACTGGGACTAGAGCCGGGTGATCGTCTCCTTCTCATAGACGGTCATGAAGTAGAAGATATTTTTGATTATCAATATTACGTCAACAGTGAATCCATGTTGATGCTGGTCTTAAAAGCCAATGGAGAAGAGTGGGAGTTAGAGATTGAACACGACTATGAAGACCTCGGTATTACTTTTGAGAACGGACTGATGAGTGAATATCGTTCTTGTAGAAATCAGTGTATCTTTTGTTTTATTGATCAAATGCCTAAGGGTATGCGAGATACGCTGTATTTCAAGGATGATGATTCCAGACTATCGTTCCTTCAGGGGAATTACATTACCTTGACCAATATGAGTGATTCCGATATTGACCGCATCATTCGCTTTAAGCTGTCCCCCATCAATATTTCGGTACAGACTACGAATCCGGAACTGCGCTGCAAGATGCTTCACAATCGTTTTGCAGGAGATGCTTTACAAAAAATTGATCGTCTCTATGCAGCCGGGACACCGATGAATGGGCAGATCGTTCTATGTAAAGGGATCAATGATGGAGAGGAACTGGATCGCAGCATTCAGGATTTAACCCGATATATTCCCTATATGGAGAGTGTATCGGTCGTTCCGGTTGGAATTTCCAAATTTCGGGAAGGGTTGTATCCGTTAGAGCCGCTTACGAAAGAAGATGCCATCGCCGCAATCGAGATCATCGAACACCGGCAGAAGCAGATCTATGCAGAACATGGCATACACTTTATTCATGCCAGTGATGAATTGTATATCTTGGCCGGTCGTCCGCTTCCGGAAGATACGCGGTATGACGGCTATATCCAATTGGAGAATGGGGTGGGGATGATGCGGCTTCTGACCTCGGAGGTAGAAGAAGCCTTGCAGCAGTTGGAGGGAGATACCTCGGAGGAAGAGATTTCCATTGCTACCGGAGAATTGGCTTATGATGTGATCTGTCAGTATGCGAAAGACATTCAAATTCGATATCCAAATCGCACCATTCACGTGTACAAAATCATCAATGACTTCTTTGGACCCAGTATTACTGTGGCAGGACTCATAACCGGACAGGATTTGATCCATCAATTAACCGGAAAATCCTTGGGAAGCAGACTCTTGCTGCCCTCAGTCATGTTTCGCAGCGGCGAAGAGGTATTCCTAGATGATGTAACCCGCAACGACGTAAAAACAGCTTTACAAGTACCGGTGAATATTGTAAAATCAAGCGGACAAGACTTTGTAAATGCAGTGTTATATCCGCCCAAGGAACGTCCTGTTGCTTATGAAGGATATGAATTAAAGGAGATTTCTTATGAGTAAACCGATTGTAGCAATTGTGGGACGCCCCAATGTGGGCAAATCCACATTGTTTAATTCCATAGCAGGAGAGCCTATCTCCATCGTAAAAGACACCCCCGGTGTCACCAGAGACCGTATCTATGCCGACTGTACTTGGCTGGATATGAATTTTACATTGATTGATACCGGCGGTATTGAGCCGGATACCAGTGATGTGATCTTAACCCAGATGCGGGAACAGGCGGAGATTGCCATTGATACCGCCGATGTGATCGTTTTTATTGTAGATGTGAAACAAGGACTTGTGGATGCCGATTTCCGCGTAGCAGATATGCTTCGCAAGTCGAAAAAACCGGTGCTTTTGGTAGTGAACAAAGTAGACAGTTTTGAGAAATACGGAAATGATATATATGAATTTTACAATTTGGGAATTGGTGATCCGATTGGAGTATCCGCCGCGTCCAGACTGGGAATTGGAGATCTCTTGGATGAAGTAGCCAAACATTTCAGTACCGAGCAGTTAGAGGAGGAAGAGGATGACCGACCTAGAATCGCAGTGGTTGGAAAACCCAATGTGGGCAAATCGTCCATTATCAATAAACTCATTGGAGAAAACAGGGTGATTGTATCAGACATCGCAGGCACCACCCGTGATGCCGTAGATACGGAAGTGCTTCACAACGGAACCGAATACGTCTTTATCGATACGGCGGGTCTGCGAAGGAAGAGTAAAATCAAAGAAGAACTGGAACGCTACAGCATCATTCGTACGGTGACAGCGGTAGAGCGTGCCGATGTAGTGGTAGTGGTAATTGATGCCGAAGAAGGGGTAACCGAACAGGATGCCAAGATTGCCGGAATTGCTCACGAAAGGGGCAAGGGAATCATTGTAGCCGTCAACAAATGGGATGCCATTGAGAAAAACGATAAGACCATCTATGAATTTACCAGAAAAGTACAGGATACTTTGGCATTTATGCAATATGCGGAGATTATTTTTATCTCAGCACTGACCGGACAGCGGATGAATAAGCTTTTTGATACCATTGATATGGTGAGAGAGAATCAAACTCTTCGCATTGCTACCGGAGTTTTAAACGAGATTATGACCGAAGCAGTTGCACTTCAACAGGCACCGTCCGACAAGGGAAAGCGTTTAAAACTATACTATATTACGCAGGTTGCCGTGAAACCACCGACCTTTGTGATCTTTGTCAATGACAAGGAACTGATGCACTTTTCTTATACCAGATATATCGAAAATAGAATCCGAGAAGCATTTGGATTCCGTGGAACCTCCTTGAAATTCATTGCCAGAGAGCGTTCCGGAAAGGACGAATAATCTATGGAACGAATCATCTGTCTTTTGCTTGGCTATGTATTTGGACTATTTCAGACCGGTTATCTCTACAGCAGAATCCATCATATTGATATTCGGCATGAAGGAAGCGGCAATGCAGGAAGTACCAATGTGCTGCGAGTGATGGGGGCGAAAGCCGGTGCACTTGTTTTTATTGGAGATTTTTTAAAGACTGTTTTGCCTTGCCTTGCAGTGCGCTATTTCTTCCGTGAACAGTCAAACCTAGTTGCTCTATTGGTGCTCTATACGGCTTTTGGTGTGATACTGGGACATAATTATCCATGTTATCTGGGATTTAAAGGCGGAAAGGGGATTGCAGCAACCGTAGGACTATTGGCAGTGATGGATCTGCGTGTGGCGCTCATCAGCATACTTTTATTTGTGTTGATTGTAGCTATTACACGCTATGTATCTTTAGGAT
>JAVXIV010000211.1:841-3725 GCA_036785645.1 Hungatella sp. | reverse complement strand
AAAACATGTACTGTGCGAAAAGTCCTTTACGGTTAATGAAGCACAGGCGCGAGAACTCGTGGCAGACTATCCATGTCCGCCCCAGATATCCGGTTATGAGTATCAGATAGAAGCCTGCGTTGCAGCTATTCGCGCCGGAGAGGTCGAGTGCCTGCAGATGCCTCATAGCAAGACGCTTGAGATCCTGCATCAGATGGATGAGATTCGCAGGCAGATTGGCATTGTATATCCATGTGAATCTCTGGTGAAATCTGTAAATAATATAGGAATCTGTAAATAATATAAAATGGTACTTGATACCCCCACTGATCAAGGCAAGCTATATGGGAAAAGTATAACAAATCGATAATAAGTGAATTTTTCTCTCCCTCCTTTCGTGATACACTAAAGATACTTTGTAATCGAAAACCGGTCAAGGAAATGGAAAGAGGGAATCAAAATGAGAGTATTGAAAAGAAGGAAAACGCATCATTTGGCGGCATTTCTGATGGCATGCGTCATGACCGCGGGAACAGTCATGCCGACGATGGCGGATGTGCCCGTGGGAAGGGCCGGAAGCACGATGGAAGTAACCACGTCTTATTATAAGGCCAATATCAGTTTGAGCGGTGGGGGAGCTGTGGAGCTGATGAAAAGCAGTGATCAGAACGCTGCATGGAACAATATGCAGATCGGCAAGACCCCGGGAGCCACGATGATTACCGGAGTGCAGAATGCCACGGTTACGACAACTGCGGCAAGTCAGGTTACCAACGGAAGCAACTATGCCGGAGGGGTAGAGCTGGGTGGAGATGCCAAGGGCTACAAGTCTTACTTCGCCTTTGACGACGAAGTGATGTGTCTGGGTACCGATATTGGGACAAGTAAAGGTGCGGGTGCGGCAATCACCGTGGTGGATAATGTGCCGATGTCAAAGACCCCGAAGAGTTGTCTGTCCATTACGAATCCGAGCATGGGATACCGTGCATATGATGCTGCAGGCTGGGCACCGCTGATTGATACACCTACGCAGGTAAACCATACAAGAGCGTATTTATATGTCTCGGAGCCTACCGCCGTACCCAAAAACAATATAGGCTATGGTTATTATTTTTCTCGAAATTTAACAAACTCCAATTTGTTCTATCAATTTGTTGGAGCTGATCGAGACTATTTTGAGTTGTGGACAGCAGGAAGTTCCTATGAATATGTCATGGCTCCTAAAGTTACTTTTTTAGATAAGACGCAGGCACCGGGTAAGGCTGCTAATATACACAGAGCTGTACCGGGAGGAACTTCGACTATCTATGAACCGACGACCACAACCTTTCAAAATACGGCTGCTATGCAGGCGGTGTATCATGCCGCTTCTTCTACCGTGGCTGCCAATATCTGGTCTCCTATGGGTGGAGCCTTAGATAAAACTCCCATCGGTTCCATGACGGTTTCGACAGCAGCCTCGATCATGGTTCGGGATGATGCGGGAATTGTATCATTTGCCATTGCAGATTCACCAAAAACCAATGCCGGCACTATCGTACTGGAACTCGATAAAGCAGGATATGCGGTAGTCAACCATGACAGTGCAGTTCAGGTGGATATTGCGGATAAAAGTAAGATTAAAATCACAGTGGATGTGAGTCAAAAGGACGGAAAAAGCCATACGGTATCGGTAAATACGATTCCGGAACCTATCTCCGGGGATTCGGTCAAGCTGGTCAAAGGTGATTCGGCGACCATTCCAAAGCCAACGACGTTGGATGCGAATATTACGTGGTCATCGGTATTCTTGAAAAATGACAAGACAACCGTAAACAATACCGGATATAAAAAATATAAACGAGAATTGCAGGCAGGCGAAACCGAGGGAGAGAGAACAGCAGGTCCGACCAGCGCAGCTAAGGTGGCGGATGTAGTGCAGCTTCCCAATGGCAATGCACTGGTTTCTGCAAAAGAAAAAGGTACCGCGTATATTATGGCCACCGATTCGACAGGCAAGAAGGAAACTTGGAAGGTAGAAGTACTTTATGAAGATCCTGCAAAACTGCCCATAGCGACACCGGAAGATTATGCTGTCATCCGGAGACGGTGGCAGGAAAATCTCATCGGATCCAATCTTGCCGCTACGGAAGATGGGAAAACCTCACTTACAGAGATGAACCGTGCAGCACAGGAGTTTTGGAATAGCTACAAGTATAAAGGGCAAGCAGCATGTACAGATATTCCGTGGGATGATGCACCGGTGGGATCGGTGATTCCTTACCGGGATGATGCGGTAGAATTCCGCTCGGCGATTGGACATGTACTGGCGATGGCGAAAGCCTATCAGGCAGAGGGCGGGAATTTATATAAAAATGCGGCGATGCTGACTGATATGACCCACATTTTGGACTGGATTGCAACGGAATGTTATACACCCAAGAATCAGACGGATAACTGGTGGACATGGGAAATCGGTGTACCCAAAGATTTAGTTCCGGCATTGATCCTTTTGCATGATGATTTAACGAAAGAGCAATTGGAGAAGTATTGTCAGGGACTGCTGTTCTTCCAACCGGATCCATTTTGGGAAGGTGCAGTAGACACGGCATCGACCCACAATATGGGGCGCCGAGAAAATAAAGGTGCTAATTTGATGGATTGTTCCACAACCGCGATTGGGATCGGCGCCATTCTCGAAGACAGTGAACAGCTTTATTTGGGGCAGCTGGCTTCCGAATCTGAAATGGTATTTTATGATGTGGCGGATAGTACCAAAATCTCTTCAACAGGCTACCAGAGCGGATTCTATCCGGAGGGAGTTTATATCGATCATAATTATATCCCCTATACCGGATCCTATGGAGTGGAATACTTCCGGGGCGGTGTGACGATTGCGGCACTCTTAAACAATACTCCTTGGGAA
>JAVXIV010000211.1:0-831 GCA_036785645.1 Hungatella sp. | reverse complement strand
CATCGATGTACAACGGTTTGATGCTGGATATGCTAAAGGGACGTTCCGTAGCACGTAAATCCTCCAGCGATATGGCAGCCGGCAGGGATGTGATGTCCTTGATGATTAAGCTGCGGGATGCTGTGAGACCTGAGACACAGGCAACCTTTGATACGTATCTGAAACGTTGGATGGAAGCCGATACGACATATATCGATTCCCTGACAGGTGCAACCAATATCTTGCTTCGCCAAAAGGCAGAAGAGATTTTAGCCGATGCGGCAGTCAGTACGGAAATAGAACCGATTCATTGTAATTTGGCATTTGGAGATCGTGCGATACATCGAACTGCAGAGTATTTGTTTGGTTTGTCCATGTATTCCAACCGGATTCAGAACTGTGAAGTAACCAATGGAGAGAATCTATACGGATGGCATCAGGGGGACGGGGCTACTTATTTATATAATGCAGATAAGGCACATTATACCGAAGAATACTGGAATACCGTGAACCCATTCCGACTGGCGGGAACCACCGTGGTACCGGTTAACATCGGAAATGGCACTGCGGACAGCTCCGGTTATTATCAGGATGGCGACTATCGTTCCTATGAATCTTGGGTAGGCGGCAGTACTCTGGGCAATTATGGGATCAACGGCATGGCGCTGTCCGGCAAGAATACTAGCAGCAAGGTTTCCTATGCCAAAGATCTGTCGGCACGTAAATCCTACTTCATGTTTGAGGATGAAGTGGTATGCTTGGGTGCGGGAATCACCAACCGTGGCATGAATTTACCGGTGGAAACTACAATTGAAAACCGAAAGCTAAACGCAGCGGGCTCCAATATCGTGA
>JAVXIV010000210.1:0-3750 GCA_036785645.1 Hungatella sp. | reverse complement strand
TTTGACTTCTTCCTCAATCGGATCGTATAAATCCGGTGTGACATGAATATATTTACAAGCCTCATATAATACCGCTACTACATCCTTGTGGATTCCCACACAATGATGAATATACGGACCACAGACCAATTTATCTTCCAGTCTCTTTAAATTTTCAACTTCTACCCAGACATAAGTGCCTTTGGTATAGGGTCCGTCGATTCCCTTGGCTCTTCCTAACAGCAGTGAATAGGCTCCATGATCCCCATCAAATCGGCACAGTGTCATATCGCCGTGCTTGGCTTCCGCCTCTACGGCTCCCGGATGTTCAAATGCCAGCGGATATCCAATGGTAGGTTTTTCCTTCGCCACGGAGAGCGGCCAAGGTCCACAGTGCTGTAGGAGTTCCCCATTCTCATGATCCGGATGACGTACGGTCCAGTCTGCAAAAAAGCTGCGATTGGTATCCATACCGGCTGCTTCTACCATAACCGCCGTAATTGCGCCATGAATATCGGTCTCGCAAACTACCGGAATCCCCTCTTCATTCAGCAAGGAATTGGCTGCGCACGGCATGATACCCAGTTCTGTCTGCAAGGCATTCCAACATTGAATTGCAATCGCATTGCAGCCGTATTTCTCTGCCAGAGATTTCATTCCGACTTTCAGTGCTGCGACCTGCTGCAGCTCTTCCTCACGGATTGCAATATTCATATGGGCGCGGCAATAGGCAACAACCAAAGCGACCTCTGTCTCTTCTGCTTTGGCCTCCCAAACCGCCGCTACCAGCTCAGTCATTGGAATGGGTGCCAATTGGATGTTAAAACGCTCAAGCAGCTCTCCTTCGTTGCACATCGTGGTCCAGAAATCAAAAGGTCTTGGTGCAATCTGCAAAATTCTGGTGTGTTTAAATACCTTCACCACATGACACACCGCTAGGAAATCACGCACACCGCGTTCAAACTCCGGATCTGTCAGTCGGCAATTGGTCATATAGGTAAATGGAACCTGAAAGCGGCGCAGCACTTTTCCGGTGGCAAATAGACCACACTGGCTGTCACGCAGACGAATTCCATCCGCATCCGGTCTCTCATCTCTGGGACCCCAGAGCAGTACCGGCAGATTCAGTTCTTTGGCCAATCTGGCACACACATATTCGGTTCCAAAATTGCAATGTGGCAGAAATAGTCCATCTACCCCTTCTGCTCTAAATTTAGCGGCAATTTTTGCAACATCACCATCGTCATAGAGCAGTCCTTCTTCATTGATATCACCGATATCCACAAATTCAATTCCAAGTTCTTTCAGCCGTGCGATTGTAAGGCCTGCGTACTTAATTGCATCCGGTGCACTAAAGATGCTCCTTCTGGTTGGTGCTACTCCTAATTTGATACTCATCGCTTCCCATCCTCCATGAATCTATAAAATTTTATTTTCTTGTGTAAAATATTTTATATGTTTATTATAAACTTTTTATATAAATTTTTCAATACTTTTTATGTTTTATTCGTGTTTTTATGCAAAAAAAGAACCTTTGTAAAAGGAATTATCACTTTCACAAAGGCTGCTGTCTAAATTAAGGTTTTTACACTGTCGCGTTCCACAAATTCGGTACAGACTTCCGTTTTGGTACAAACCGGAGATTCTTTCTTCACCATCTCAATCAAATGGCGAATTGCAAGCGCCCCCATCTCCTGTTTTGGCACCCGCAAGCTCGTCAATCTGGGATAGGAAATCTCACAAAATGGCAAATCATCAAACCCAATAATCGAAATATCTTCCGGTACTTTAAATCCATGGGCATCCAGAGCCCGCATCGCTCCCAATGCAATCATGTCATTTTCTGCAATATAAGCCGTAGGCAGGATAGGTGATCCGGCGAGATATTCCGACATGCTTCGATAGGCACCATCCATCGTAGTATTTAAGGTGACCACCAATTGCGGATCTACCGGATGACCGCCGGCCCTCATGGCTTCCCAAAATCCACGTTCTCTCTGTTTAAATCCACGAATTCTAAAATCACCTTTTAGATAGCCGATTTTTTGATGCCCTTTTTCCAATAGATAACGCACTGCCTTGCGAATAGAATCCTCATTATTGATCACAACTGCATTGAATTCCATATCATAATCCCAATAATCCAACAAGAGGATCGGACAATGTGCCCCATAAAACTCCTTTAAATCCTCTGGGCACAGCTCCGTTCCCAGTAAGACAATAGCCGTATCCGAGTCATTGACGGCCTGCTTTAATTCGTCCTCATAACTGGGTTGACGCCGATCCAAGGTTCCGACCATCATCTCATATCCGGATTCTCTGCATTCTTTTTCAAGTCCGTCAATCAATGCAGTAAAAAAAGGTGTGTCATCAATAATCAAACCGTTTTTCTTGTAGATCAGCAATTTAATCTTAGAAATGGTACTGTTATCTAAATATCCGATTTCTCTGGCTATCCGAAAGATTACTTCCGAGGTATCTTTATTCACACCCTTTTTATGGTTCAAAGCATTGGAAATGGTCGCTACTGAAAAGCCGGTGATTTCACTGATCTGTCTAATACTTGGCTTCATCCTTCATTCCTCTTTTCTTAAATTTCATCCCAAGTTGGATTATAAAAGCATTATATAAAAGTTTATATGATTTATAATACTTTTATTTTAGAAAAAGATCAAGTCTTTCGTCAATTTTTTATAATCCTTGTTTATTTTTACATTGGGAAATATAATAGAGGAAAGGAGGCTTACCAATGAGCCAATACGAAAAGCGTGGTTATCTAAATGGTGAATTCAAACTGTTTTACCTCTCGGATATACCCACACAGGAATTTGAATTTCACTACCATGATTTTGATAAAATCATCATATTTTTAAAAGGCAACGTGAATTATATCATAGAAGGCAAGTCTTATTCTCTCCTGCCCTATGATTTGGTTTTGGTCAACCACAACGATATCCACCGACCGCAGATTGACCCCACCGTCCCATATGAACGAATCATCGTCTACCTGTCACCGCGGTTCATGACTTCCTATCAAACGATCGATTACGACTTGATGGACTGCTTTCATCGGGCAAAAAATGCCCGGTCTGATGTATTGCGCATCCGGGCATTGGAAAAAAGCAGTTTGTTTCAAACCATTCAACAGCTGGAGCAGGCCGGTCACAGCAAAGAATATGCCAACGAGCTCTACTGCCAGGTTCTGTTTTTGGAATTTATGATTCAGCTAAACCGTGCCTCACTTACACATCACTTGGATTTTATACAAACTGAACATTGTAATCAAAAGGTGCTACAGCTCATGGAATATATCAATCTGCATCTGACCGCAGATTTAAGTGTAGAACAGTTGGCGCAGACCTTTTATCTAAGTAAATATCACATGATGCGGCTGTTCAAACAGGAAACCGGTTATACCCTCGGCAGCTACATCAGCAGCAAACGTCTGTTGATGGCCAAGCGGCTGCTGATCCGGGAGATTCCGCTCACACAGGTCTGTTTTGACTGTGGATTTAAAAACTATTCTACATTTTCCAGAGCCTACAAAGATTTTTTTGGAGAATCTCCCACAACCACCCGCAGCCAGACACTCCTACAGTTCTGACCATCATTTTGTCAAAAGTCCGCAAAGTGCCTTGAACACTAAAATTGCATCGTCAACATACTGGTTCTTAAACATTTTACGATTGCATTTGTTATCACAGCGTGATACAATAGATTCAGTAAAGTGTGATACAAAAGAAGCTAAGAGGTGCTTTGTATATGAATGAA
>JAVXIV010000209.1:0-3760 GCA_036785645.1 Hungatella sp. | reverse complement strand
GCAGCAGCAATTAACGATTCTGGCTGATCAAATTGATGCTTATATTGCCAAGCATTATGCAGAAAATTCTTTTTCCCCGCAACAGATCGCAGAACATTTCCAGATGAATGCCGCCTATCTAAGCCGCCAGTATCAGCAGATTACAGAACAGTCGATCAGTGATGCCATACATCAGGTTCGCATGGCGCAGGCTTGTATTTTATTAAGCCATACCGATGCCTCCGCCGAATTAATTGCACAGCGTGTTGGCTATGACAACGTCAAGTATTTCTTTGTTCTGTTTAAAAAGAGGATGGGCTGCACCCCCAAACAATATCGAAATGTTCCAACTCCTCCGTCCTGAACCGGATCATCGTTACTGTTTTTACTTTTTTACCAAACCGGTGGCTATTTTCCTGTATTTGTGTTATACTGATAAGGTAGCTGCTATTTTTATCAAATAATATTGTTCTGAAATAGCTTTTATGCATAGAAAGTATGGTGATCAAATGTATCAGATTAATGACGTAATTGTATACGGATGCAGTGAGGTATGTTCCATTAAGGACATCGGGGTTCCTGACTTTATCGAGACCGGAGAAGAATACTACTATCTTCAACCTGTATGCAATGAAGCAACCACACTATATGTTAAAATCGCAAACTCCAAGAAAACCATGAGAGACATCTTATCCAAAGAAGAAGCCACCGAACTGTTGTATGACGGATCCAAGATCAATGCACTGTATGATAAGAATGACAAGGTCAGAGAACGAGAATATAGCAGTATTATACGTTCCTGTGAATGTATCCAGTGGATGGAGATGCTAAAAGGAATCACGACGGAGAAATTACGCAGAGCAGCGCAAGGCAAGAAACTCAGCATGAATGATGAACAGTATATGAAGAAAGTAGAAAATTCTCTGGCTGCTGAATTCTCTATCATTTTTCATATTACGATGGCGCAGGCCAAAGAGAACATCACATTGGCGATCTCTTAACCCATTACTATTTTATAAACTTTACGAAATTGCTTTACTTTATTTTGCAGGTGTGTTATAGTTCTAAAGTAATCAATTTGAATTTTGAATCTGACCTGTACATGTAAGTCATTTTTGATGATTTGCAAGTTATGGTCAGTTTTTTATTATAATTGATACAAATAATAAAATGGAGGTACCTACTATGAATAGCGGTACAGTAAAATGGTTTAACTCACAAAAAGGATTTGGATTTATCACCAACGATGACGGCGGCGAAGATGTATTTGTACATTTCTCAGCAATCGTTTCTAACGGCTTCAAGAGCTTAGAAGATGGTCAGAAGGTTACTTTTGATACAGAGAAAGATCCAAAAGACAGCAGAAAGCTGAAAGCAGTTAACGTTAATATCGCTTAATTGCAGGCCTAAATTATTGTAATATATCTTTTCAGTGTACGACGAAAATCATCCATTTGAATATTTGTATTTCTTATAATTTAAACCAAAAAGCTGCCGCACGAACGAGAATCTCGTTTTGTGTGGTAGCTTTTTTATTGGATCATCCTACTTATTCTTTAAAATGATAACCACGCTTACCATTGCTTTTCGTCTGATACATCGCTTCATCGGCTGCCGCATAGAGTTCTTGATAAGAAGTTCCATCATGAGGGAAGGAGGCGACTCCCATGCTCAGCGCAATCGCAATGCCCATCTCCGCAGAAATTTCTTCCAGACGATCCAAGATTTGCTGCATCCTCTTCTCGGCAATGTCTCTTTGATCTAAATCGGGAAGAAAGGCAATAAATTCATCGCCGCCAATGCGTCCCACTGCATCTTCGGAACGAAAAATCTCTTTTAGAATTTTTCCTAAGTTAAGCAAGGCCTGATCTCCAACCACATGCCCATAGGTATCATTGATCTGCTTGAAATTGTCCATATCCATCATGATCAAGTATCCGCATTTTCGTTGTTTTAGAAATTCGGATATTTGATGTTCCACCGTGGACTTATTATAGATCTGGGTCAGGCTGTCTATGTTTGCACGCCGAATGAGACGTTCCTGCAATTCCTCCTGACTATTGATATCCGTGATCTTTCCTACTGCAATCACAACTTCGTGGTTTTCATAAAGATAACGAATCTGCAACGAGCACCACAGATAATGTCCCGATTTACCTTTGATGCGTCCTTTAATCGTTCTGGTTTCATTGGGCGGAAGAGGATGATCAAATGCCTCCTTGATCAGCAGCCAGTCGTTGGGATAAAAGTTCAGCGCAGGTTTTTGATCTCTCAGGTACTCTTTTTTTTGCAACGTATGAAGTTCGAAGCGTTCTTTGGCATTCGGTGTGATCTCCAACGTATCGGTACTATAAAGATATTGAAACAATACCGTATCCGAGAATTCAGAAAGAACCGCATACTGCTCGCCTGCCATAGATAATTCTTTCTTTTGAAGTGTATAAAGATAGAAAACTGCCAAACCCGCTAAAATCGTAATGATGATCAGCAGCACACTGCTCTGCACGGTATCTCGCAGAATGGTATTGGCATACTCTGTCCATTGATGACCCTGCGCCGCATTCACAGATTCTGCCAATTGATGAAATTCGGCTTCTAAATTACACTGGTATCGCATAAAAATAATACTGATCAAGCCACAGATCATAAAGATACTGATCAGCCAGATGAGCAGAGGTTTCTTCCAACTCATCCACTTGTTTTTGAAAAAGGATTCTCCCTGATCTGCCGGCTCCTTCTCCGTCTGTGCTGCTTCTTCCTGCTTTGGATTTTCAATTAGTCTGGTGACACCGATATAGCGCATCGGCTTCCCATGTTCCCGAATGGCTACCTTGGCAGTAAATGAAACCCAATGATAGGTACCGTCACTGATCCGGTAAGGATATTCAAAATAGACTTCATCTTCTGTCTCCATCTTTTTGTAAAGATCCAAGTAGGCATCGCGATAATCCGGATGAATGAGTCCTTCCTGCATAAATTCATGAAGTGAAAGTTCGACTTTTCCCAGCAATTCCATACCAATGGAATGATTTTTCGGTGGCATATGCATCATACCGGTATGAAAATCATACTCGTTGATGCTAACCCCCATGATATCAATAACAGTCTGCATGCGTTGATCTGCATGTTCCCGCTCCAGTTCCACCTGTCTCTGGTATTCATCCACCTGACTTTTTGTCGCTTTCTCCTCTGTTTGATCAAAAAACGAACACAGCACATAAGATCCCCATTCCGGGCTGGCCACACGACCGCAGTCCATGGAAACATAGGCCTGATTCTGATCTTTTCTGCAGAGATAGTATTCCATATGGATCGTCTGCCCGCTGTCAAACCGTCTCTGAATTTCTTCATCTTCTATAGAAACGGTATAAGTTGCATGAAGACAGTGGTCCCACCTAGACTGATGCATCTTCACCAGTTCTTCTCTGCTATAACCGGTCAATTCAAAAAAACTCTTGGTCGCGAATAAAATCTTTTTAGTTTTTTCATCAAATCCCGCAATGCCATATGGCATAATATGTACGAAGGACTGCGTAATGGAACGAATCTGCGATTCCGGCAAAATCTCAATATTGATATGTTCCGGCGCAAATACGATATTGCCATCTTGTTCCTCCCATGGAAGTTCAAAATATCCGTCACGTTCCCGAAACATCTGTTCAAACGCAGGCACTGCAAGCGGTCTGGAAAAACTATATCCCTGTGCAATCTTGCAGCCCAGATTCTTCATGTGAAGACAGTCGTTTTGGGTCTCTACTCCTTCACACAAAATGGCACCCTG
>JAVXIV010000208.1:0-3779 GCA_036785645.1 Hungatella sp. | reverse complement strand
CAGTTCAACGTCAGCTTGTTTTAGATTATATTTCTAAACAAGAAGATTGGGTTATGGATGATAAGGAATACTTTGAAGGTTCAAGTAGCGGATATAAAATTTCAGTTGAAAATAGAGATACGCTACAAGAGGCTTTAAAAGATGCAGAAAATTACGAGTATGATGTATTAGTTTGTTATAAAGATGATAGGATTGGAAGACGTATGTGGGAAATCGGTGCATACGTCATGAAACTAAAACAACTTGGAGTAGATATCTATACGGTTAAAGATGGATGCATCTCACCTCAAACAGACGATATAATGGGACAGATGATGCTTGCTTTAAGATACGGAAATGCACAAAAAAGTAGTTCGGATACTGGAATGCGAGTGAAAGATACTGCGCAAAAATTAGTTCAAACAGGGAAATTTATGGGGGGCAAAGCACCTTATGGATATGAGCTTATTTATAGTGGAGAAATCAGTAAGCATGGACGAGCTTTAAAAAAATTACAAATCATTGACGAACAAGCAGAACTTATAAAAGTAATATATGACTTGTCAGTTTCAAAAGAGCTTGGATCGTCTAAAATAGCTTCAATTTTAAATGATGAAAAAAAGTATTTAAAAATGGCACCCAATGACTTTTGGAAGTCTGGGACAATAACCAGTATTTTGACAAATCCTATATATGCCGGATATACCGCATATAAAAGGAGAGAAAAAATCAATGGCAAAATTAAAAATCTCAAAGACGGCGAATGGATACTATCAAAAGAAAAAAATGATAGTATACAGATTATCGATGAAGATATTTGGAATTTAGTTCAGAAGAAAAGAAAAATCAGAAGCAAGAAATACACAGAAATGCTAGAGAATCAAAATGTAACTATTATGAAAAAGAACGATGGAAATTTACCGCTAATTGATGTTATATATTGCGGTTACTGTGGAAGTAAATTAACGAATGGAACAAAATATAATTATTGGACAATGAAAGAGACTGGCGAGAGACGTGTAAGTAAAAGTGGCTTTTATAAATGTCAGAGTGCATGGAGCGGAATTCCACACGATAAAAAATATATGTTCAAACAGGAAGAAATAGAGCCTATTATTTTTAATGATATTTCTGAATATTTAGATGAACTTCGAAAGAACAATAATATAACGGAAGAAATAAACAAAAGTAAATCGAATGAAATTACCATACTTGAATCTAGTATAAATGAGTTGAATCGGCAAATAGGTAAGATAAAAAAGGGAATAGATATTATGGAATCGCATATTCCGGATGCTATTACTGGTGAATACGCTTTATCATTAGATGAACTGGCAACCGCTATCAGAAAGAAAAAAGCGGAATTCGAAGAGAAGGAAGCAGATATTAATAAATTAGAAGAAAAAATAGAATGGTTCAATATGAAAGAGAAGCAGAAGGAAACAATAAGAAACTTGATATATACTTGGAAAGATATATTTTTCAATTCAGACAAACATACACAAAGGGTATTAATAAATAAAATGGTCAAAAGAATTGATATAACAGCAGAATCAATAGAAATAACATATAGAATTAAAATAGATGATTTTTAATACTGAATTTATATAGTGTTCGGTACCATTCCGTATAAACCCGATTCAGAGTGAAGGACATGATGGCCAAAACGTTGGCGGTGATGGTAGACTCGGGCCAGGTGGCATAAATCTCGCTGGAAGCTACATTCTTGATATAATCGCGGTATGGAACATAATAGTTGACTGCGGAAGAGTCGGTGGGTGCACCGTCATGTACGACGATTGTTTGCGGAACGACCACGCGGCTTAAGACAATTTCCCCACTTTCTCCGATGGGTTTGATCTCAGCTTCTGCGATTTTTGGCGGATAGTTTCCGTACAGGGTGTGATCCGGAATGACGATGCGGTTCTCTAGTTCGAGTGGGTCAGAATCGGCTTCCATTTGGGCAGGCTGGATGGCGAGGGTATCCGGCAGGATCTCCGTGCCGGAGATTTCGAGCGGTTTGAAGCCGGGAGCGGTGATCCGCAGATTGTATTCTGAATAGGGTTGTTCTATGCCCGGAGAGAGGCTGTAGGAGAGCGGTGGAGTAGGAAGTACTACTTGCTCCGTTTGCCCGGAGAGATTGGTGGAGACTTCTTCCAGTGGGCTCTCCGGATTTCCTTTGTAGGAGATCTGAATCATTGCATTGGAGATGGGCACAAGCCGTTCTATGGAGACTACTTGAACCTGTAAAAAACCTTGACTGGGATTGTCGGTGGAGGTGATCCTTATATTTTTTTTCATAAAAAAACCTTTTTTTGTGTTTACTATTAATATATCTGTTATAATAAAAAATATGATAAAAAATATGATAAAAAATAGTTGAAATCCATTTGAAAATCATGTATAATCTATTCAATTTGGGCAAAAGTTCAGAGATCAAAAGAAACGAATGACAAAAGATGATGGAAGAGGAAAGGAATGGTACCAAGTATGAAAGCATTTCTGATACTGGAAGATGGAACCACCTTCGAAGGTACGAGCATAGGTTCGACCAAAGAAGTTATTAGCGAAATCGTATTTAACACCTCTATGACCGGTTATTTGGAAGTTTTAACCGATCCGTCCTATGCGGGACAGGCCGTTGTGATGACCTATCCGTTGATTGGTAATTATGGCATTTGCCATGAAGATATGGAATCATTAAAACCTTGGCCGGACGGCTATATTGTCAGAGAATTATCTAGGATCCCCAGCAACTTTCGGAGTGAGGATACCATCCAGCATTTCTTAGAAACCCATGATATTCCCGGTATCAGTGGTATCGATACAAGAGCCCTAACCAAAATATTAAGAGAAAAAGGTACGATGAACGGCATGATTACGACCGATGAAACCTATGTGCTTTCGGAAGTGATGGATCGGATGCGGTCTTATTCTGTGACCGGTGTGGTCAAAGCCACTTCCTGTAAGGAGGCTTACGTATTGCCGCCTGCAGATCCTGCGGCTTCTATTCGCTCGATTCATACATCGGAAAATCCGATCGGCATTCAGAAACGTCTGGGACAGGGCAAAAGAGTAGCGCTTCTGGATCTGGGAGCCAAAAACAATATTGCACATTCCTTAGCAGAACGAGGCTGTGAGGTGACGATTTATCCAAGTGCGACCTCGGCCAAAGCGATTTTAGCAACCCATCCGGACGGAATTATGCTCTCGAATGGTCCGGGGGATCCCAAGGAGAATGTGGAAGTGATTGCGGAAATCAGAAAACTCTACGAGTCGCAGGTTCCCATCTTTGCAATCTGCCTGGGGCATCAGCTGATGGCACTGGCCACCGGAGCCGATACCTACAAACTCAAATATGGTCATAGAGGCGGAAACCACCCGGTGAAAGATTTAGAGACCGGAAGAGTCTATATTTCGTCACAGAATCATGGCTATGCCGTGGATGTAGACAGCTTGGATCCTAAGGTGGCGATTCCTGCATTTACCAATGTCAATGATGGAACCAATGAAGGTCTTAAATATATCAATAAGAATATTTTTACGGTACAATATCACCCGGAAGCGTGTCCCGGACCACAGGATTCCGGCTATTTATTTGACCGATTTTTGAATATGATGGAGGTACAAGCATAATGCCCAAAAATCCCGCGATTAGAAAAGTATTGGTACTTGGCTCCGGTCCGATCATCATCGGCCAGGCCGCAGAATTTGATTATGCAGGTACGCAGGCATGCCGTTCCCTGAAAGAAGAAGGAATTGAGGTTGTCCTGCTCAATTCCAATCCGGCTACGATTATG
>JAVXIV010000207.1:0-3802 GCA_036785645.1 Hungatella sp. | reverse complement strand
CATCCATTGGGAAAGCCCGTGCATGAGAGAATATCTTTTAGTTCGAAGTCTCTTCGGAGGCTGTGGGTTAGATTTTTTGGTCTAACTTTTTGGGGTCGGTTCAGCTTACGCTACTTCTCGAGATGCATTTTCTCATATTTCTGATTCAAGCTCTAGCCGTGCATTTCGTGCCAACCCACTTACCCCATGCCACATACAGCAATCCGGAAAATATCATCTCCCAAAGGGGTGCAATGGGCCAACCTATGCTCAGAAAGAAGATGCCCGACAAACTGCCGATTGCCCATATTATAATAGAAGACCACTGGATTGCCTTTGGCATTTTTCTGTCGCCAAGGAAAAAGAACTCGCCCAAAAGCATTCCCGGAAACGGCACCATAAAAATAGCGAAGGAAGAAACCACCGGAATTAAATAAGTGCCAATGCCAGAAACAGAAAGCGCAGCAGCCAGTCCCGCAATCAACAATACCGTTACCTTGTGGGATACATTTCCCTCCAGCGATGTTCCCTGAAAAACATTCTGTATCGCTAGGCTGCCGCCATAAGCATTAATGTTTTGTGTAGTCGCCAGACAAAAGATAGAGCAAAGCAGCATGGGAACAATCAGCCCCACCGCAGCCGTTGAACGGGTAAAGTCGCTAAAGCCTCCGGCCTTGGCCACCACCACGCCGCAGACATTGAAGAGAAACAGTCCCACCGCATAGGCAAATGGACACACCAAAACCACATTTCTCGGCGATTTTGCAAAGCGACAGGTATCTGGAGTAATGATGCAGCCAAACACATAATTTCCGATGATTGCAGTGGAGGCAGCCGAAAAGGTCATGGGCACACTGGTTGGTACTGCAAATAAAAACGTAAACCCACCCATTTTTATAAACAACTGCACCATCGCATACAAGAGCAACAACAAAGAGCACGGCACAACAACTCTGCTAGAAATCTCCAAGCCATTCCACCCGTAGGTCGCCGACAAGGCCCATACGGCGATGATCCCAAGGGAAGTAAGTGCTGCCGGGACAGGCCACAGCGGAAAAACAGAGATCAGCATCGTTGTGAAAAGGCTGCCATTGATCCCAATCCAAAACACACTGCAAACAATGATCAGCAAAGAAAAAATAACAGAAACAGATTTTCCCAAAACCTTTTGTGAAAGAAAAGCGGTGGACCACCCCGTTTTCGAGGAAAGAATCCCCATGCTTGTCCCAATCAAAATCAAAACCAAATCCCCCAAAAAACAAGCCGCAATGGCCTGCCAAAAGGGCAATGCCGCTCCAATCTTCGAGCCGATGACAAGACAGGAAAGCGCACTGGTATAGCCTGTCAGGACGTAAAACAACCCCTTGCTTTTCTTTCGCTGATTTTGCGGCACAGGTACAAACGCATATTCATACAAGCTTGAGACAACATCCGCTTTTTCACATGTTTTCCGCCTCATCGTGTCTCCCTTTCTATTGGCTTCACTGGATTTTGCTGCGTTGGTGCACAGAGCCAAAATTGATCCTTGCCATTCTCTTTCGCAAGATACAGCGCATCATCCGCCTGCTGAAACAGGACATCGAAGGTACAGCCGAAATTTTTCGCTCCCCCGATACTCAGCGTAACTGGACAGTGCTCATCCATATATTGATAGCTGCTCATTCTCTGGCGCAGCTGCTCCATCTTCATGGCAACAAGACCCTCATTTTTTTGATCATCCACTAAGAAAAATAAAAACTCATCTCCGCCCCAGCGGCACAAGACATCCTCGGGATCAAATATCTCAAGTACCGTCTGCCCCAAGCTGCGCAGCACATCATCCCCACACAAATGTCCCCTTTGATCGTTGAATTTCTTAAAATAATCAATATCCAAAATCGCGAGAATCCCTGTGTGTGTTGGATCCTCCTCCATCAAGACGCGAATACGCTCCTGCGCAGTCTTGCGATTGAGCAATCCAGTCAACTGGTCATTGGAGCTAAGCTGCAGCAATCTTTCTTTTTCCGCATGCTCCGCATTAACATTGGTAAGGCAGCCCACAAGACGAATGGGACGGCGATGAGATTCTGTGGTGCAAATCACCGTATAAATCAGCCGATACCAAACCCATTCTCCCGATTTGACGCCACACTGAAATTCAGTAGAAAAGGATCTATTTTCTGCACCATTGAGAATGATGCGTTCAAACTCCTCTGCAGTCAGCGCCACGCGAACCGTTCGATTCTGCAACATTTCCTTGAAACCCTCCACCCTTGGACTCGTGTCCAAATTTGAATGCTCTCCAAAAATAGTTAACGTATCATTGAGATAGTCGTACTCCACCCCCGCTTCACCAAAGGTATCTGACAGAAGTCGATAGCTCTCTTCATAGCCTTGGAGCGCTTGATGCTGACTCACATTCACCTTGGTATAGGTAATGAGTCCCAGGGCAGCTACAAACATGATGGAAGCCATAAAACAAACAATCTCAAAGGGGTAGCGATAGATGAATTCCATCAAGTTGTCCGAACCATAATCGCTGCCTGCAATCAAGCTTCGCGTCATATCTCCATTAGAAAAATTTGCAATGGTTTTTTGAAGAGAACCGGTAAGCCGGCTATCCGCTTCCGGCAACACGCCAAAGCCCAGCTCCATCGTCATATTCACCGGAATAGACAGCATATCCTTTGCTTCATATCGCTGCATCCAGGCCGCACCGGTAAAGCTATCGCAAATCGAAAGCTCCACCTGCTTGCATCGCACCGCATTCAAACACTCCTGCGGACTTTCATAATAAATAGTAGCCACATTCTGATTTCTCGTCACTTCCTGCCGTCCCACTAGATCTGCCAGCGTGACAACGGGTATTTTCGCCAAATTTGTATTTTTATGCTGTATCAATACCGCTTGTGTTTGGAGATACGGAACCATTTTCAACGTGCTATCCTGTAGCATAGCCGCCGATCGGCCAGAATACTCCGTCAGCGTTCCCACCAGATCCACTTCTCCTGTCTTTAGCAGCTCCAACGACTCATGGTAGGTTTTCGTCGGAACAAACACCAGTGAAACACCCGTTTCTTCTGCCAGACGATTGAGGATCATCACAGGAAGTCCTTCGTACTCACCCCTACTCCCTGTATAAAAGAACGGCTTCCAATTAGGTAGGATGGCAACCTTTAGTACTTTTTTACTCTGCATATACTGAAGTTCTTCGCCGGAAAGACCCACCTTCTCCGGTGGCAAACTCGCCCCATAAACAGTACTACCGGAAACATAAAACAAGCACAACATCAGAAGCAGTACGGCTGCCATTTTATTCTTTCTCATGCATAAAGTCCTCCTTCTCCGGTAAAGCCATTCTCACGAAAGCCAAAGTCTTTCTGCAGATCCATGGACTTACCTTGGCTTACCCTGATAAACCGAACACGCAGGTCAGTACAGTCTTTCCCATCATAAGCTTAGGTATTATCTGTTTTTCTAATTTTCATCATAATTTATTCTATCCTAGAACACGCATTTTTACAACTGCAATCTGAAAGGATAAGGTGAACAAGGGGACGGTTCTTCTGTCTTTTGCTATTCCTCCTGATTACAACCTTGATTGGATCGTTTGCTATCTCCATGATACAGCAAAATCCACATCTCCAGCTGTGTGCAGGACTTTCACCCGTTAGCTTGCGCCCATGCCGGGCACACAAAAAAAAGACTTTTACTTTTCACAGTGAAAGTCCCAAAAAGGCTCATGGTTACTGGCTTTATGAGTTATAAATCATTATTGCCCTTTATATTTAGAGCGGGTGATGGGAATCGAACCCACGTATCCAGCTTGGAAGGCTGATGTTCT
>JAVXIV010000206.1:0-3810 GCA_036785645.1 Hungatella sp. | reverse complement strand
AGGGCAATGCAGTAGATCCGTTCGATGCCCTGAATACTTACGGTGCAGATGCAATTCGCTGGTATTTCTATGTCAATAGTGCTCCGTGGCTGCCCAATCGTTTCCATGGCAAAGCCGTACAGGAAGGACAGCGTAAGTTTATGGGCACGCTGTGGAATACGTATGCATTCTTTGTGCTCTATGCCAATATCGATGATTTTGATGCCGGAAAGTATCATCTCGATTACGCAAAATTGTCAATTATGGATAAATGGCTGTTGTCGAAGCTGAATACCTTGGTGAAAGAGGTAGACAGCAATTTGGAGAATTATCGTATTCCGGAAGCAGCGAGAGCACTGCAGGAATTTGTCGATGATATGAGTAACTGGTATGTGCGCCGGAGCCGCGAACGTTTCTGGGCACCGGGTATGGAGCAGGATAAGATCAATGCTTATATGACACTCTATACTGCTCTGGTTACCGTAGCAAAAGCAGCCGCACCGATGATACCGTTTATGGCGGAGGAGATTTATCGAAATCTGGTCTGCAGCATTGATAAAACAGCCATAGAGAGCGTTCACCTATGCGATTTCCCGGCTGTAGAGGAAACACATATCGATCAGCAGCTAGAGAATGATATGGATGAGGTGCTAAAGATTGTAGTCATGGGGCGAGCGGCCAGAAACACTGCCAATATCAAGAATCGGCAGCCAATCAGCCAGATGTTTGTCAAGGCACCGCATGATTTATCCGAATTTTACCGAGAGATTATCGAAGAAGAGTTAAATGTGAAAATCGTTACCTTTACGGATGATATTCATAGCTTTATTTCTTACAGCTTCAAACCACAGCTCAAGACCGTAGGTCCTAAATACGGCAAGCAGCTGGGCAATATCCGCACGGCGCTTTCTGCGCTGGATGGTAACACCGCTATGAGTGAATTAAAAGAAAAAGGCGCGTTGACCTTTACGTTTGGCGGAGAAACCGTGACGCTTACGGAAGAAGATTTACTGATTGAAACGGCACAGATGGAGGGTTATTTATCCGAAGGAGACAATACGATCACGGTAGTATTGGATACCAATCTGACACCGCAGCTGATTGAAGAGGGTTTTGTGCGCGAGCTGACCAGCAAGATTCAAACGATGCGCAAGGAAGCAGGCTTTGAAGTGATCAACCACATCAATATCTATCAGGATGCCAATGATAAGATTGCAGACATCATCAAGGATCACGCAGAAGAGATTAAAAAAGAAGTGCTGGCAGACCATATTATGATCGGTCAGATGGGAGGATATGCCAAAGAATGGAATATCAACGGTGAGACGGTTATGTTAGGTGTTGAAAAAACGGTAAATCAGTAGGAGGAAGCTGCGATGAAGATGGGTTTTGAAAAGGAAGAATTTAAAAAATCGGTAGAGTACAATGTGAAGAACTTATACCGCAAGACGATCGATGAGGCAAACCCCAACGAAGCATTTCAAGCGGTGGCTTATGCCATTAAGGATGTGATTGTGGATGAGTGGATCGCAACACACAAGGAATATGAAAAAGAAGATTCCAAAACACTGTATTATTTATCGATGGAGTTTTTGATGGGACGCTCTGGGCAATAATATCATCAATATTATGGCACAGAAAGAAGTGCGGGAAGTTCTGGATGAACTGGGATTTGATTTAAATGTGCTGGAAGACCAAGAGCCGGATGCGGCACTGGGCAATGGCGGCTTGGGACGTTTGGCGGCTTGTTTTCTGGATTCGCTGGCAACGCTTGGATATCCGGCTTATGGATGCGGTATCCGCTATCGCTATGGTATGTTTAAACAGAGAATCGAAGATGGATTTCAGGTAGAGATTCCGGACGATTGGCTGAAGGAGGGCAATCCGTTTGAGGTGCGTCGTTCCGAATATGCGACCGAGGTCAAATTCGGCGGTTATGTTAAGACGATTTGGGAAGATGGCAGAGAACGCTTTCTGCATGAGGGATATCAGTCGGTATTGGCAGTTCCTTATGATCTTCCGATTGTGGGTTATGGAAATAACGTTGTCAATACGCTTCGTATCTGGGATGCGCAGCCCATCAACACCTTTAGTCTGGATTCCTTTGACAAAGGAGATTATCAAAAAGCGGTGGAACAGGAGAACCTCGCCAAGAATATCTGTGAAGTTCTGTATCCCAATGACAATCACTATGCCGGGAAAGAACTGCGTCTGAAACAGCAATACTTCTTTATCTCTGCCAGTGTACAGCGGGCGGTGGAGAAATATAAGCACAGTCATCCGGATATAAGAAAATTTTATGAGAAAAATGTATTCCAGTTAAATGATACACATCCCACGGTAGCGGTAGCTGAGCTGATGCGGATTTTACTGGATGTGGAGGGGTTAACCTGGAATGAGGCATGGGAAGTAACCACAAAAACCTGTGCTTATACCAACCACACCATTATGGCAGAAGCTTTGGAGAAATGGCCAATTGATTTATTTTCACGTCTGCTTCCGAGAATTTATCAGATTGTAGAGGAGATTAACCGCAGATTTACCGAACAGATTCATTTAAAATATCCGGGTGATGACGATAAGATTGCCAAGATGGCGATTCTATACAACGGTCAGGTGCGGATGGCTAACATGGCAATTGCAGGCAGCTTTTCCGTCAATGGGGTAGCCAGACTTCATACGGAGATCCTGAAAACACAGGAATTAAAAGACTTTTATCAGATGATGCCCGAGAAATTCAACAACAAAACCAATGGGATCACACAGCGTCGTTTCTTGCTTCATGCCAATCCCCTGCTTTCTGCATGGGTGACCAAGAAGATTGGAACCAATGCATGGATCACCGATCTTCCCAAGATTCACAAACTGGCGGAATTCGCGGATAATGAAAAAGCACAAAAAGAATTTATGGAGATCAAATACCAAAATAAGCTGCGTCTGGCAGCTTACATCCGCGAGCACAACGGAATTGAAATGGATCCACGTTCTATTTTTGATGTGCAGGTGAAACGTCTGCATGAATACAAACGTCAATTGATGAATATTCTTCATGTGATGTATCTCTACAATCAATTGAAAGATCATCCGGAGACTGAGATGGTTCCCAGAACCTTTATCTTTGGCGCAAAGGCAGCTGCAGGTTATCGCCGGGCAAAATTGACCATCAAGCTCATCAACTCCGTAGCCGATGTAATCAATCATGATCTTAGCATCAAAGGAAAATTAAAGATTGTATTTATCGAGGATTATCGGGTATCCAATGCCGAGATTATATTTGCGGCATCTGATGTCAGCGAGCAGATTTCCACGGCAAGTAAGGAAGCATCGGGAACCGGCAATATGAAATTTATGTTAAATGGTGCTTTGACTTTGGGCACTATGGACGGTGCCAACGTAGAGATTGTAGAAGAAGTGGGCGAAGAATATGCCTTCATTTTTGGACTTTCCTCGGACGAAGTCATCAACTATGAGAAGAATGGCGGTTATGATCCGATGACAATCTTCAATAATGATGCGGATATCCGACGTGTTTTGATGCAATTGATCAATGGATTTTATTCTCCACAGGATCCGGAACTATTCCGTGAGATTTATGATTCTCTCTTGAATCGCAACAGCAGTGACAAGGCAGATACGTATTTTATTTTAAAAGATTTCCGCTCTTATGTCGATGCACAAAAGCGCATCAATGATGCTTATCGTGATCAGAAATGGTGGGCCAAGGCAGCCATTCTGAATGTGGCCAATTCCGGTAAGTTTTCTTCGGATCGTACTATCCAGGAATATGTGGATGATATCTGGCATTTAGAAAAAATTACAGTAGAAATGTAA
>JAVXIV010000205.1:0-3819 GCA_036785645.1 Hungatella sp. | reverse complement strand
TGATATGAATGGAATAAAGAGGTTAAAAGAAAGTGATATTACAGTACCGATTGCATATGGAGAATCTATGAGAATTTATTATGCTTATGAGACTTATGCAGAAAAGGGTGTTGATCATCTCCAGCCATCCGTAGGAAGAATGTCAAAGATGGAAGATTTATTGAAAATAAGAGATTTGGCAAGACGCGATCATCTTCGCTTTTCTTCGGGAGGCCGCATCTATCTCAACGCAATATTCGGGTGCTTATATGATGAAGATGAATTAATTGAATATCATGAACCGATCAGTAAACCGGTGGGAGCGTATACCTTGTATCAGCCGATTGAAAAAGACGGTAGGTTTTATTGTCCGGATGATATTCCGGGAAATCCACAAAGAATGGATATAGAAAAATTGGAAAAAGATGGATTCTTAGAAAGCAAAAAAATATTTTATACTATAAAGTAAAATGACAGAAAGGATTGAGATGGAATATGAAAAAGCAAAAAGATAATTATCCCGGTAGAGTGAAGAGCAAATTGTATTACAAACGAATGGCAGTACCCTATCTCTTGCTTTCACCGGTCGTACTATTTGTAGCGCTTTTTATGCTGTGGCCGATGATTAATGTTTTTCTGATGAGTTTGCAAAATTATATTGTCATTAAACCTAAAGACAGAGCTTTTATAGGATTTGCAAATTACATAGAGATTTTCACAGAAGATAAATTATTTGTGAAAGCTTTAAAGAATTCAGCAGTTTGGGTATTTGTCAGTGTCATATTTCAAACGGTATTGGGATTCTGGCTTGCAACGCTGCTGAACAAAAAATTTAAGGGCAGAGGGATTTATCGTGCATTGGTTCTCTCACCGTGGGCAGTAGCGGGTGTAATGGTTGGTATTATATGGAGTTTGATTTTGGGTGAAACCTATGGGGTTCTCAATGATCTATTGCAAAAACTAGGAATCATTGAGCGAAATATCTCCTGGTTTTCCAGTGGAAGCAGGGCAATGACTGCGGTTATTATTGCAAATGTATGGCGGGGAATTCCATTTTTCACAATTAGTTATTTATCAGCACTTTCCAGTATTCCCGATGATGTATACGAATCTGCTAAAATTGATGGGGCTAACACCGTGGTTACTTTATTTAAAATAACGCTTCCTATGATCAAAGATACCATTGTTATGACCACATTACTCCGTGCGATTTGGACTTTTAATGCAGTGGATTTGATTTATAGTTTGACTTATGGCGGACCAAACAACGCAACCATGACTATGCCGCTCTATATTATGACAAAGTTTAAGGGTGAGCTGAATTATGGATATGCGTCGTCATTGGCATCCATCGCAACTCTGATTATGATGGTGGTTGCATTTATCTATATTACAGGAAGTAAAATGGGAAAGGAGGAGATGTATTAATATGGACATTAAAAAGAAGAGAGCAATTGCTAAGATATTTTGGTTATACCTGCCGTTGACATTTTTTATTATCATTACATTGGCACCATTTTACTGGATTTTAGTTACTTCTTTAAAAACAAGCACAGAAGTATTTGCAAGACCCATTACTTATTGGCCCAAAGCACTGACTTTTGAAAACTATCGCTATTTGTTTGAAAATTTAGGTTTTGGACGCTATTTTCTTAACAGTATGATTGTGTCGGTTTCTACAACCGCAATTGTCAGTACGTTAGCTTTGATTGGCGGATATGCGATGTCTCGCTATCGATTTCGTGGAAAAGGATTCATCTATGTGCTGTTACTGTTTACGCAGATGTTTCCGGCCGTTGTTTTAATGATTCCCCTGTTTGAAACTATGAATAAACTGCGATTGATTAATACGCTGCCTTCTCTTATTATTACCTGCTCGGTGACAAATTTGCCGTTTTGCCTATTTATGATGATGGGATATTACAATTCTATTCCAAGATCGCTGGAAGAAGCGGCACAGGTAGATGGCTGCTCCTTGTTGGGTTCTGTATTTCGAATCCTTTTGCCTACGATGAGACCCAGTATTGTAGCGACCGGAGCGTATGCATTTATTAATTCGTGGAATGTTTTCATCTATGCAACCGCTTTTATTACAAAAAAGTCCAGATACACGGTTCCACTGGCATTAAACATCTTTCAAGGAGAATTCAACACCAACTATGCCGGTTTGGCAGCCGGCTGTGTAGTTGCATTGATTCCGGTATTACTGATCTTCTCATTTATTCAGAAAAATTTGACCGGTGGTGCTACCAGCGGAGCAGTAAAGGGGTAGTTTGATATAAAAATTCATGTAGCAAAAACACATCACAAGGAGGAAAGACAATGAAAAGATTTTGGGCACTTGGATTAACAATGAGTTTAGTAACCATGACATTGGCCGGCTGCGGAGGGAAAGAGCAGACCGCAGATACTACTGCAGCAGCGGCTGCGGGCGGAGACACTACAGCACAGGCACCTACGGCACAGACACCTACGGTAGCTTCGGGGAAGAAACAAGTCATTGAGTTTTGGTATCATGCAGCAGATGAAAAGTCAACAGCACTTTATGAAGAAATATTTGCAGATTTTAATGCTTCACAAGATTTATATGAAGCAAAATACACAGGTTTTGCAAACAAAGATTTCCCGGATAAATTTGCAATGGCGATTGCCACCAATACGATGCCGGATGCGGTAAGCTTAGGATTTTCAAATGTCATGACATATGTGGCACAGGATGCTTTGGTTGATATTAATCGTTATTTTGATGCGTGGTCGGAGTCTTCGAAGATTGTACCGTCTATGATTGAAACCTTAAAGGGACTGGGAGATGGTAAATTATACGGCATACCCTATAATTATAATCAGGAAATTTCCTGGTATAATGCCAAAGTGTTTGGAGAAAAAGGAATTCAGGTTCCCACAACTCAAAAAGAATTTTTGAAACTCTGTGAAGAATATGCAAATAAAGATGCAGGAACTTATTTTTACAGTTTACGAGGTGTAAAGCCTTATGATAACTTATTGGGTTGGATCTTTACTTATGCAGATGGTGGCGGATATGGCGGTTCCTATTTCGATGAAAAAGGAAATTGTATTATCAATAAACCGGAATTTGCAGAAGCATTGGATGCATATGCATCGATCTACAAAAATGGCTGGGTATCAGGAGACTGCGTCAATAATGGATTTAATGAAATGGTAGCTGAGTTTGGTTCGCAGACAGCGCTATATATCATGCATAATTCATCTTCTAGAGCTGCACATCTAGGCAATCTTGGAGAAAACAATTTTGGTGCAGCGAAGGCATTGGCTAATGATGAAGGCAGATATTATACTTCGGCTATGCAGCCACAGATGTATTGTGTCACGAATACAAAAGGACAGGATGGCGATTATGCCGGAGCAGTTGCCTTGTGTGAATACTTATCAAGTGCATCTACCGTAGAGAAGATTTCCAAAGTTTTAGGAAGAATTCCGGTTAATACGGACAATTATGATGATGAGTGGTTTAAGACAGATAAATTCATGCCTTTATATCAGGAAATCATGACAGATAAAAACTTTATTCAGATTCAGAATCCATATTGGCTGACTTCTTATTTTACATTTATTAATAATGATATGACAACCGATTTCCAAGGAGTATTAATGGGAGAGATGACCGCTCAAGAAGCACTTGATAAATGGGCAGAATTCCTAACAAAAGAACAAGCAGCATATGTAGCAGAACGAAGCAAGTAGATAAATAAATGTATAAAGAGGCATGGAATACAGATGGAAATAAACTGTGCTGTGCCTCTTTGATTTTATAGGGGGTATGATCATGTCTAAACAAATAAAGTTATTTGAAGATAATTT
>JAVXIV010000204.1:3335-3862 GCA_036785645.1 Hungatella sp. | reverse complement strand
CAAATTCGAGGTCAAACGATGACACATTCCCTTTATTATAAATTCATTTTGGGTTATCTGGTTTTTGGTCTGCTTGGATTTATCACCATTGCCACAGTTTCTTCCCGCATGCTCTACAAGCACTTGATTCAAGAACAATCCGAGGTACTATATGACGAGGCAAACTTGATTGCCTCTAATTACAGTTCTGTTTATAAAGGAAAAAATATAGATGTGACCTCGGTCTATCCACAACTGGAAGCGGTAGCCACTTTTTTAAAATCACAAATCTGGGTAGTCGATCACTAAGGAACGATTGTCGTTGACAGCAATCGTTCTGCCAAAGTAGGAACGGTCATCGAAGGTTTTGATCCTACCCTAACCGGTAACCGCTCCTATTGCCTCGGAAACTATTATCATTCTTTTCCGGAGGAAATGCTCAGTGTCTCTGCTCCCATAGTTGGCAATTACAATACCTATGGATATGTGATCATTCACCTGCCCATTGAACAGATTCAGCTCCGACAGACCGGAGTCCTCAACATCCT
>JAVXIV010000204.1:0-3325 GCA_036785645.1 Hungatella sp. | reverse complement strand
ATTTCTTCCGGAATCATCTTTGCGTTGTCGCTCATCATTTTGCTGGTGTTTACGAAAACGGTTTATTTTCCATTGAAGAAGATCACCGCCGCCACCAATCAATATGCAGAAGGTAATTTGACCTACAAGATAGAAGTAAATACCCATGATGAAATCGGATATCTCGCCGCTACCTTAACCTATATGTCGGCTGAATTAAATAAAATGGAAGAATATCAGCGCACCTTTATCGCCAATGTCTCCCATGATTTTCGTTCACCGCTCACTTCGATCAAAGGCTATTTGGAAGCCATCCTAGATGGCACGATTCCCGCAGAAATGCAAGAGAAATACCTCAATCGCGTCATCACCGAAACTGAGCGGCTGAACAAATTAACGCAAGGTATGCTAACCCTTAATTCATTAGACAGTAAAGGCTATCTCTCCCGCTCCAATTTTGATGTGAATCGTGTGATCAAGGATACCGCCGCTTCTTTTGAAGGTACCTGTGATGCTAAAAATATCATGTTAGATCTTACTTTTTCGGATAGTATCCAAATGGTTTATGCCGATCTCGGCAAAATCCAACAGGTACTCTACAATCTAATGGACAATGCCATCAAGTTTAGTCACTCGAATTCAGTTATCTACATTCAGACACTGGTAAAATCAGAGAAAGTATTTATCTCCGTAAAAGATACCGGAATCGGAATCCCAAAAGATCATGTCAAAAAGATCTGGGAACGTTTCTATAAATCTGATCTATCTCGTGGGAAAGACAAAAAAGGTACCGGACTGGGACTGGCTATCGTCAAGGAAATCATACAGTCTCACGGCGAGACCATCGATGTCATCAGTACCGAGGGAGTCGGAACCGAATTCATCTTTACTTTGCCGCGTGCCAATAACTTATAAGAAAAGAGCAGGGTCATCCTTTCCAATGTAACCGATGTAGTTCTCCCTGCAGCGTCATTTTCTCAAATCCATTCTGCCGCAATGCCTCATAGAGGACAATCGATACAGAATTGGATAAATTCAAGGAACGAATATCCCCCCACATGGGGATGCGAATACAAGTTTCCTGATGATCCAGCAAAATTTCTTCCGGAATTCCGGCACTTTCTTTGCCAAACATCAAAAAGCAATCCGGCTCATAGGCAACTTCTGTGTAAACGCTCTGTGCCTTGGTCGTCGCCATATAGATCTTGGCACCGGGATTGCGCTCCAGAAAGTCCTGATAATCACTGTATACCGTGACATCCAGTTTATCCCAATAATCTAATCCGGCTCGTTTTAGGGCTTTCTCATTCATTTTAAATCCCAATGGTTCAATCAAATGCAGTCTCGTATCGGTAGCGACACAGGTACGTCCGATATTGCCAGTATTAGCCGGCATCTCCGGTTCAAATAGTACGATATCCATGACTATACCTCTCCATCCAATCTCGCTACAAAGTGCTTCATTCTACCCAGTGCTTCTTTTAGGTTCTTTAGGGAATAGGCATAAGAAACTCGGAGATATCCCTCTCCGCACTCTCCAAATGCCGTACCCGGAACTACCGCTACCTTTTCTTCCTGCAAGAATCTAGTGGCAAACTCATCGGAGGTCATATGGAAACGTTTGATGCTGGGAAATGCATAAAAAGCACCGTGGGGCTCAAAGCAATCCAGTTTCATCTCTTCAAAAGCATGTAATACAAAACGGCGGCGCTGGTCATAAGCTTCTCGCATCATAGCAACATCCGGCATTCCGTCCCGCAATGCTGCTATGGCCGCATATTGGCTGGTAGTCGGCGCACACATAATGGCAAACTGGTGAATCTTTAACATCTGCTCTAAAATCAGATGGGGAGCCGCCGCATAACCAAGTCTCCAACCGGTCATGGCAAACGCTTTGGAAAAACCATTGATCAAAATGGTTCTCTCCTTCATGCCGGGCAGAGAAGCGATCGTAACATGTTCTCCTTTATAAGTAAGTTCTGAATAAATCTCATCGGTGATCACAAACAAATCCTTCTCGATAACCACCTCGGCAATTGCCTCTAGATCTTCCCGTTCCATGATTGATCCGGTTGGATTATTGGGAAATGGTAAAATGAGAATCTTGGTTTTCGGTGTAATTTTTTCAAGCACTTTTTCCGGAGTCAGTTTAAATCCATCCCGTTCCTCCAGTTCAATAATCACGGGGATTCCATTGGCCAAACGCGTGCAGGGAACATAAGAAACATAACTGGGCTGCGGAATCAGCACTTCATCCCCCGGATCCAACATCGCGCGCAGTGCTATGTCAATCGCCTCACTGCCGCCCACGGTCACCAGCACCTCCGTATTCGGTTCATATAAAACCTGACATCTGCGATAGAGATAATTGCAGATCTCGATCTTTAGATCTTTCAGTCCCGCATTGGACGTATAGAAGGTTCTGCCCTTCTCTAGGGAATAGATACCCTCTTCGCGAATATGCCACGGTGTATCAAAATCAGGTTCTCCTACACCCAGAGAAATGGCATCCTTCATCTCGCTGACTATGTCAAAAAATTTGCGAATCCCGGATGGGGGAATCTGAACAATGGTTTCTGATAGTGGATTTCTCATGGAGTAATCAACATCCTTTCATCCTGCGCAGCCTCTGCCAGTACCGTGCCATGGTCTTTGTACTTTTTCAATACAAAATGTGTGGCGGTACTGAGAACGGAGTCTAGCGGAGATAATTTTTCCGAAACAAACTGTGCTACCTGACGCATCGTTTTTCCTTCAATGAACACCGTAAAATCATAGGCACCGGACATCAGATAAACTGCATCTACTTCGCTATATTGATAAATGCGCTCTGCAATCTTATCAAACCCCATTCCTCTTTGTGGAGTCACCTTCACTTCAATCAATGCCACCACTTTTTCATCACTGGTATTATCCCAATTGATCAGGGTATGGTAACCGCAGATGATATGTTCCTGCTCCATCTGCGCAATCTCGTTGGCTACCGCAGCTTCACTTTCTCCCAATAGAACCGCCAAATCTTTGATATCTATTCTACTGTTTTTTTCTATAACCGCCAATATCTTTTCTCTCATAATACTGCCTCCTGATTGATTTTATGATGCAAAAAATAGCTCGGCACTACTTTTTTCAACTCATCCTTCTTGGGTCTATCCAAAAATCCACGCTCTTCTCCATGTACAATCTCTCGCTTAATTCCGTCATTCACCCTCCCAATTATGGCAGCCGGGATAGCACAATTCGCCAAAGTCTCTACCAGATGTCCGCCATTGTCTGCCACAAGCAAAAAGCAATGGTCCGAAAAGAGACGATAAGGATTCAAATCATAGCGTTCGCAGATTTCAAT
>JAVXIV010000203.1:0-3899 GCA_036785645.1 Hungatella sp. | reverse complement strand
GGGATTCACCTATGAACTTCAGGTTGTTGGATTTTCAGCAGCGGTTACCGCTTTGGAAGCCGGTGAGTGTGATGCAGTGATTGCCGGAATGTCCATCACCGATGAGCGTTCTCAGAAATATGATTTTTCCGAGCCCTATTATAGTTCGGGAGTAGGTATGGCCGTATTGGCAGATTCTGATATTACCGCTTATGATGCATTAAAAGGCAAACAGGTTGCCGCCAAGATTGGTACAGAAGGATGCAAATTTGCAGAATCCATTGCAGCGCAGTATGGTTTTACAGTGACCCAATTTGAAGATTCTTCCAGCATGTATCAGGATGTTTTGGCAGGAAATTCATCAGCATGTTTTGAAGATTATCCGGTTATGGGTTATGAGATTTCTCGCGGTCTGGGATTAAAGCTTCCGACTGAGATGGAAAGTGGATCTCCTTATGGTTTTGCCACTTTAAAAGGAGCTAATCCGGAACTGGTAAAGATGTTTAACGATGGACTTGCAAACTTGAAAGCAAGCGGAGCCTATGATAAGATTCTGAACACATACATTGCAAAATAGTTAGGATGATAAATTTATGGAATTTTTCAACGTACTGATACAATATTTCCCATCTTTTATGGTTGCCTTAGGAGAAACTCTGAAATTAACGATCATTTCCCTCGCCTTTGCCACGGTACTGGGTGTCGTTTTCGGTCTCTTCAAGGTATCCGATATCTTACCGCTACAGTGGATTGCCAACTTATATATTGATATTATTCGAGGAACTCCGCTTATGGTTCAGACGATGATCATATTCTACGGGTTAAGTCAAGTGCTCAGACCACTTGGCTTTTCTTGGGGTAATATCGGAGGAGCTTTTACCGCAGGTGCTGTGACACTGAGCTTGAATGCAGGGGCTTATATGGCGGAGATTATTCGAGGTGGAATCGAAGCCGTAGATAAGGGACAGATGGAAGCCGGACGAAGCTTAGGGCTTCCTTATGGCAAAACGATGTCGAAGATCATTCTGCCGCAGGCATTTCGCACGATGCTGCCCTCCATTATCAATCAGTTCATCATTTCCCTCAAGGATACGTCCTTGATTTCCATCATAGGGATTCGAGAACTGACTCGGCGTCAAAGGTCATGGCAATTTGGCTGGTGGTTGCACTGTTTTATTTGGTGATCTGCACCATCCTTTCAAGGGTTGCGAAATTCATAGAAGGGAAGGTTTCCTATGGAAAGTAAGATATCAGTCAAAAACTTAAAGAAGAATTTTGGCAATCTGGAGGTCTTAAAAGAGATCAACATGGAGGTTGCAGAAGGGGAAGTAGTCTGTTTGATCGGACCTTCCGGTTCCGGAAAAAGTACGCTGTTAAGATGCCTGAATCGACTGGAAGAAATTACAGCCGGAGAAGTGATGGTAGATCAACATCCCATTTCCGATAAGAATACCAATATTAATAAAGTGCGGGAAAATATCGGAATGGTATTCCAGCACTTCAATCTATTTCCGCATCTAACCGTGATGGAGAATATCACATTGGCACCAACAGAATTAAAGATTCTGGATAAAGCGGCTGCCAATCTGAAAGCGCATCAACTCTTGGAACGTGTGGGCCTCTCTGATAAAGCCGATGCTTATCCAAGCCAGTTATCAGGCGGTCAGAAGCAGCGCGTGGCGATTGCACGGTCTCTGGCCATGAATCCGGATATTATGCTATTTGATGAACCAACCAGTGCTTTGGATCCGGAGATGGTGGGCGAGGTGCTCGAAGTCATGAAGCAGTTGGTTGCGGAAGGCATGACGATGTTGGTGGTGACGCACGAGATGGGATTTGCCAGAGAGGTCGCAGATCGGGTACTCTTTATGGATGCCGGTTATATCGTAGAAGAAGGAACTCCGGAAGAGGTATTTGGCAATCCGAAAGAAGAACGAACGATCAGCTTTTTGAATAAAGTTTTGTAATATTTGATATCAATGATTTGAAAAAGCTATTTTCCTGTCAGATGATCAGATGTATGAAAATAAGAAACAGATAAAATCAGGAAACACGGGTGTTCTTCCTTGATTTTTCAAAGGAGTCATCATGCATTGTTACTTTGCACCGATGGAAGGGATTACCGGATATCTTTACCGGAATGCTCATCATGAATTTTTTGATCATATTGACAAATATTTTACCCCTTTTCTGGTTCCGAACCAGACGATGAAGTTTGCTTCGAAAGAACTGCGGGATGTCTTGCCGGAACATAATCGTGGGATGAGGGTGATTCCGCAGATTCTTACGAATCGTGCGGATTATTTTTTGTGCGCAGCGGAGGCATTGGAACAGTTGGGGTATGAGGAAATCAACCTAAATCTGGGCTGTCCGTCCGGAACCGTGGTTTCCAAGAATAAAGGCTCCGGATTTCTGGCACAAAGAGACGAGTTAAACCGATTTCTGGAGACCATTTTCAACGGATTGGATCAGAACCGATCGGACCGGAAGTTCTCGGTGAAGACGCGATTGGGGAAAGATGATCCGGAAGAATTCTATCCACTGCTTTCGATATTCAATCAGTATCCTATGGAAGAATTGATCATTCATCCCAGAATACAGAAAGATTATTATAAAAATAAGCCGCGGTTGGAGATTTTCAAAGATGCGATAACTTTGAGTAAAAATCCAATCTGCTATAATGGAGATATTTTTACTGCTTGCGATGCAAAGAAATTCATGGAGGAATTCCCCGGTGTGGATCGGGTGATGTGCGGACGGGGATTGATCGCCAATCCGGGATTGGTGGATACAATTCGAGAGGGAAAAGATCTGGATAAACGGTGCTTAAAGGATTTTCATGATGCGGTTTATCATGGCTATCAAGAGGTGCTCTCGGGAGATCGCAATGTGTTGTTTAAAATGAAGGAATTGTGGTTTTATTTGATTTGTGTGTTCTCCGATGCAGATCGTTATGCCAAAAAAATCAAGAAATCGGAACATTTTTGTGATTATGAACAGGCGGTTGAACGGCTGTTTGCAGAGCAGGATATTGTAAAGAATGCAGGATTTCGGGCAAACCGATAGGAAATACAAAGGAGAGATACGATGGAATCCAAACATGAACTCATCATTCCCCAAGATAATTTTCCCTTCAAGATGTTTTTATTTGAAGGAAAAGATGGAAATTATAAGAGGGCGAGCCATTGGCATCGTTCTATTGAGATATTTTTGGTTTTGGATGGATTCATACAGTTTCATGTAAACGCAGAAGATATTTGTCTAAAACCTTATGACTTTCAGATCGTAAATTCTAATGAGGTGCATGCGGTGGATGCTCCGGTGCCCAATGAGACCTTGGTACTTCAGATCCCTCCGGAGACCTTTCAGGGCTATTTTGAGCAGCGGCCATATCTGACGTTTGCCAAGCAGAGCGAGACGGAGAATCAACAATTAAGGGATTTGATGATTGCGATCTATCAGGAATATGAGGCTAAAACTTATGCCTATGAGCTACAAGTGATGGGGCAATTCCGATTGCTGCAATATCTGCTGCTGACAAAATTCAAAGAACAGGAATTTGCACCGGAGGTTATTTCACGGAAAAAGCATCTGGATAAATTGTCAGAAATCACCGAATATATGCAGCGGCATTATGCAGAGGAATTATCTCTGGAAAAGGTTGCAGATCGGTTTGGTTTTTCACCGACTTATCTATCCAGAATTTTTCGGAAATATGCAGATATCAGTTACCTAACCTATTTGATGGATCTGCGTGTGGAGTATGCGGTATTGGAACTGCTGCGTACGGATCATGAAGTTGGAGATATTGCAGTGGTGCATGGCTTTTCGGATAGACGTGCGTTTGCCAATGCATTTGCCAAACGTTATGGCTGTCTTCCCATTGTATATCGAAAAAAATATGGCAAGAATGTGCTATT
>JAVXIV010000202.1:0-3914 GCA_036785645.1 Hungatella sp. | reverse complement strand
TTTATTTTTTTACCTTTGTGCATTCACTTATGACAAATATACTTTTGTGGAAGTGCCCAGAGAGAACGCTGACGCGGTACTGAATGCGATGAAGGATGTTAAGATCAAAGGCAAGAATATTCACATGGAGAAAGCAACCGGCAACGGAAACGGTAAATAAAATAAAGGTTTTAGGAAGCTCTGCTCAAAAGCAAAAACATCTTTTGAGTGGGGCTTTTTCTTGCATTCATTATGAAAAATGGGTATACTTAGGAAGAAATGGCGACTATGCCGGGTTGGAAAGAAAGGAGAAGCGAACATGATTATACAAAGTAAAAAAATATGGCTGGGAGGTCAATTCCTTGCAGCTCAGTTAGAGCTTAGGGAGGAGAAGATTCAGTCTGTGTATCCGTATGGCACGAAAACGGCAGATCGGGATTATGGGGATAAAAGAATCGTACCCGGATTTATTGATGTTCATACGCACGGTGCTTACGGGTATGATACCAATGATGGAGAACCGGAAGGACTGCGCAACTGGATGGCGAAGATTCCGGAGGAGGGGGTCACGGCGATTCTTCCGACTACCGTGACCCAGATGCCGGAGGTTTTGACCGCAGCCGTTGCCAATGTAGCGACGGTTGTGGAAGGCGGCTATCAAGGTGCAGAGATTTTGGGAATCCATTTTGAAGGTCCCTACCTGGATATGGATTATAAAGGTGCGCAGCCACCGGAAGCCATTGCACCTGCATCTGTAGAACAGTTTCGGATGTATCAGCAGGCGGCTAAAGGTCTGATCCGTTACATCACCCTAGCGACAGAACATGACCCGGATTTTGCGCTGACCAAATACTGCAAGGAGACAGGAGTGGTAGTCAGCATGGGACATTCTTCGGCTACGTTTGAGCAGGCGATGATGGGAATTGCCAATGGAGCGACTTCTATGACTCATGTATATAATGGGATGACATCTTATCACCATCGCAACCCCGGATTGGTTGGTACGGCATTCCGCGTGAGGGACATCTATGGGGAGATCATCTGTGACGGCTGTCATTCTCATGTTGCGGCGCTCAATAACTTTTTTACTGCCAAAGGCAGAGATTACAGTATCATGATCACCGATTCCTTACGAGCCAAACACTGCCCACCGGGTGGAACTTATGAACTCGGCGGACATCCGATCGAAATTAGCGAAAGTGGTTTGGCATATTTAAAGGGAACCAATACTATTGCGGGAAGTACCCTCAATATGAACAAGGGACTGCGGATTCTGGTGGAAGAGGCGCAGGTTCCGTTTGATACCGCGCTCAATTCCTGTACGGTCAATCCGGCAAGATGCTTGGGTGTCGATGACCGCAAAGGGAAATTAGTGGCAGGATATGATGCAGATCTCGTCGTACTGGAAGATGATTATGCCGTCATCGCAACCTATTGCCGTGGAGCACTTGCTTATGCTTGCCAGCCTCTGGGCAGATAGGTTAAGGTATTGGCGATCATATCGTCGGCCAATTGTTTTACTTCGGCATCGGTGGCGCGTCCCTTTACAAGAGGATCATTTAAAAATGCCTGATAAACCAGTTCTTTATCGCAATTGAGTGCGGCTTTCAGCACGGTCTCATGATTTTCTACATGAGGGGTGATGAGTTCCAGAACCGGCGCCGGAATATTACCTGCAATCAGCGGTTTGATAGAATCGCGGCTGAATACGGCATTGGTTTCTACTACAGCCTCTGCGGGCAGGTTTGGAATTTGCAGATTCGTATTTGGAATGTTGACATTGCTGACGATGCGATCTAGCCCGCAGATTGCTTTGATCAGTGCAATGCCTTCTTCGCCGGAGGGTTTCAATTCAATTTCTTCTTCCAGAGCAGCCAGACGGTGACTCTTCTCCAGACGCTTTTGTAGGTCGGCTTTTCTCCAGTCTACGGTGGTCAGACCGAATTTCCAGCCTTCGACGGTTGCCGGATCTTTCAGATATTCGCTGCCCGGCATGAACTCTGCTAGGTGGCGGTCACCGGCGGCCGCAATCAGACCGAAGCGTTTGAATAAATCAAATTTTACGCGGTGTGCACAGTTAAAGCTGCTGTTTGCCCAGTTTCTGTCTGATTCTTCATAACCGCTTTCGCAGTGTTTGTCAATGTATTGATCATAGACCGGAAATAGGTCAATTCCTTTGTAAGAAGCTTGATCAAACCAAGTGAAATGATTGATACCCAATACGTTGATGAAGATGTCATGCCGATTTACATCGGTGAGTCCAAAGGTTTCCTCGCAGATTCCTTTCAATACTTTCTGAGTTCCAAATACCTCGTGGCAGCAGCCAAATGCTTTGATCTCCGGGAATACGTGGTATAGGGTTTTTACGCAGAGAGTCATCGGATTGGTATAGTTGATCACCCATGCTTTTGGTGCATAGGCTTTGATCGCTTCTGCAATCTCTACAAACATCGGAATGGTGCGCAGTGCCCGGATGATTCCACCCGGTCCTGCCGTGTCGCCGACGGACTGGTAGATGCCAAGACGCTCCGGCAGATGTACATCAGATGCCATCTCGTCAAACGTCCCCGGAAGAATGGAGATCACTACAAAATCACAGCCGCTCAGTGCTTCCCGGATGCTGGAAGACGTGGTATAGTTCCATTTTCCAACGGTATCATTCCGCTGAGTCAAATGATTTCCAATGATTTCGTTGTTTTTGGCTGCGGCTTCGTCGATGTCATAGAGCCGAATGGTTCCGCTTAAAGAATCGTCCATAGATAGGTCAGTCATAAAAGTCCATGCCCATCCCCTGGAACCGCCGCCGATATAGGCGATCTGTACATCTGATACCTTGTTGTTTGCATATTTCATGTCTGTAATCCTCCTTAAAAATTGGTTGCTCTATTTGTGTTCTTCTATTGGATATTTTACAACAGTATAGTATAATAATCTCATAGAATCTTGCTTGATTTTGATGTTTTCATACTTTTGGCTACAAAATTGGAGAGAATCATGGAGAAAATTCTTTTTTCGGAGGCAATCGATGGATTGGTGGCAGATCAGGTGGTTCGCGATTTTGAATATTCCATGACCAGTCGGCATTTTCACGATACCTATGAGCTTTATTATCTTCTGGAAGGCGAGCGATATTACTTTATTGACAAGGAAACTTACCTCGTTAAACAGGGGGATGTGGTTCTGGTGAAACCCAATCAAATCCATAAAACCAGCATGGCGGAGAATTCCTACCACAACCGAATCTTACTCCAGATTGGGAGCGCATGGCTGAATCCATTTTTGCAAGGTAATGAATTCTTGACATTAGAAGAGTTATATGCCGCCAATGATGGTATCATTGCGCTGTCAGAGTCGGATCGGGTATTGTTTGAGCTGCTGCTCTTTCAGCTGCGAGATGAATTACAGGGGCGCAGAGGAAACTATGGATTGATGGTGAAATTGAAATTGACGGAGCTTTTGATCGTGCTGTCTCGCTATAAGAAGACGGCTGTTTTTGAACGGGAAAACCAAAAGGTTCAAACAACCAAGCACCAGAAAGTGCATGAAGTTGCCGATTATCTGCTGACTCATGCTGAGACGGCAGAATCTCTCGAGGAACTGGCCAAGCGTTTTTATATCAGCAAATCTTATTTGAGTCGTATATTTCGTGAGGTAACCGGTTTTACCGTCAATGAATACCGTGCAGTTACGCGAATTAAAAAAGCCCAAAATCTATTGATTCACAGTGACTATTCGGTCACGGAGATCTCCGAGATTCTGGGCTTTGAGAGTATTACTTATTTTGAACGGGTATTTAAAAAATATGTGGATAACACGCCCCTTAAATACCGCTATCTGGATTCCCATGCTTCCCATAGAGCGGCGAGTTCATACTGTCCTCATGCTTTTAAAGATCTTCTTGGAGGCCAGGGAGACGAATGCAGATAATAGCGCAA
>JAVXIV010000201.1:0-3918 GCA_036785645.1 Hungatella sp. | reverse complement strand
GGCGGATATATTCAGAGAATCGTAGATGAAAAGGATAATCGTTTCAATCGGATCTGCATTACGGAAAAGGGTAAAAAAGTAGTGGATGACAGTATGAAGATCTTCCATCAGATAGAAACTCGTATGTTTGAAGGCTTTTCCGAAGAAGATTTTAAAAGAATGGAAGGATTTTTTGACCGAGTTTATGATAACTTAAAGGAAGAAATTCCCATAAAGACAGAAAGAGAGGACCAATAAGTGAAACGATATATGAAATATATAAAGCCTTACAAGAGTGCTTTTATCATCGGACCGCTGCTGATGCTGACGGAAGTATTCGGTGAAATCATGCTGCCCAAGCTGATGTCTATGATCATCAACCATGGGGTAGCAGATCGCGATATCCGTTATATTATCATCATCGGAATCGTGATGATTTTGACCACACTGGTGATGACGCTTGGCGGCGTGGGAGGTGCTTATTTTTCCGCAAAAGCATCCATCTGTTTTACCAGTGATTTGCGGGATGATTTATTTGCCAAGGTGCAGTCATTTTCCTTTAAAAATATTGATACCTACAGCACCGGCTCGTTGGTAACCAGATTGACCAATGATATCCAACAGATTCAAAATGTATTGATGATGTCTCTGCGGATGATGTTACGGGCACCGGGTATGCTGATCGGTGCACTGATTATGGCATTTCTAATGAATGCAAAACTGGCATTGGTGCTGCTCGTGGTCATTCCGCTTTTAACGATTGCAATTGGAATTATTTTAAAGACTGCATTTCCAAGATTTACGGTGATGCAAAAGAAGCTGGATCGGCTGAATTCCGGAATTCAGGAGACGCTGACCAATGTCCGTATCATCAAATCCTTTGTACGGGAAGACTTTGAAGAAGAAAAGTTCCAGGAGATGAACCGGGATCTGAAAGAAAGCAGTTTACATGCGATGAATATCGTCATCGTAACGATGCCGGTCATGATGCTCGCGATGAATATTACGACGCTGGCAGTGGTATGGTATGGCGGAAATATCATCATCGGCGGCGGGATGCAGGTGGGTGATCTGACGGCATTTACCACTTATATCGTGCAGATTTTGATGTCGCTCATGATGCTGTCCATGATCTTCCTACAGAGCTCGCGAGCGATGGCTTCCGTAAAGCGTGTCAATGAAGTCATGGATACTGAGATTGATTTGACGGATCAAGATGCGAAACAGAAGGAACGGAAGGTGCAGGAAGGCCGAGTGGAATTTAAGGACGTGGGATTTAGCTATCATCAAGAAGATGAAGAGATGGTGCTGGAGCATATTAACTTTACCGCAGAACCGGGTCAGATGATCGGAATCATCGGTGCAACCGGAAGTGGCAAGACGACGTTAGTACAGTTAATTCCCAGACTTTATGATGCGACACAGGGTGAGGTTTTGGTAGATGGGGTGAATGTCAGAGACTATGCGCTTCACAATTTACGCGACGGTGTGGGCATGGTATTGCAAAAAAATGTACTCTTCTCCGGAACGATTGAAGAAAATATTCGCTGGGGTAAAGAAGATGCAGAGGAAGCAGAGATGAGAGCGGTAGCGGAGAGTGCACAGGCAGATAGTTTTGTGCGTTCGTTTACCCATGGCTATGAGACCGATATGGGGCAGGGCGGTGTCAATGTATCCGGCGGTCAGAAACAGCGTCTCTGCATCGCCAGAGCCCTGCTCAAAAAACCCAAGATTTTAATTTTGGATGACAGCACCAGTGCTGTGGATACGGCCACGGAGGCCAAGATTCGGGAATGTTTCCGCACCACGTTAAAAGATACCACGAAGATCATCATTGCCCAAAGAATTGGTTCCGTGGAGGATGCTGATTTGATTTTGGTACTGGACGCAGGCAGCATCATCGGAAGCGGAACCCATGCAGAACTCTTGAAGGACTGTGAAGCTTACCAGGAAGTCTATTATTCCCAAAGAGATCGGGAGAAGGAGGTAAGCGCATCATGATAGAAGAAAAACGAATCGAAAGTTTAAAAAGAAGATATGGCAGAAAGGCGGCAGATGCACCAAGACGCGGTCCTATGGGCGGCGGACACGGCCCCGCTGCCCGCATGGGGGGAGGCGGGAAACTGCCCAAGAACAGTAAAGCTACCGTGGGACGGCTGCTTCGTTATCTCAAGGATGATAAACCCAAGATGTTGTTGGCATTTGTCTGCGTATTGGTGAATACGATTGCATCGCTGGCCGGTTCTTATATGCTGCGTCCCATTATCAACAAATATATTGCCCCGATCGATGGAAGCAGGGGAGATGCGGTAGGCTTGGCAGAGTCCTTGGTGATTTTGGCTATGATTTATGTGGTGGGTGTTCTGGCTAACTATGCACAGTCCAAAGTGATGCTGACCGTGGCTCAAAATGCATTGCAGAAGATTCGAGATGATCTGTTCACCAAGATGCAGAAGCTGCCGGTACGCTTTTACGATACGAACAACAATGGGGATCTGATGAGCCGCTTCACCAATGATGTCGATACCATCGGGCAGATGTTAAGCAATACCTTGGTGCAGTTATTTGCAGGTGCACTCAGTATCGTAGGAACGTTGGTGCTGATGCTTTATACCAACCTATATCTCACCCTCATTACCATTATTCTGATTCCACTGATGATGAAAGCCGGCGGAACGGTAGCCAGAAAAAGCCAAAAGTATTTTTCTGCGCAGCAGGCATCCTTAGGTGCGGTCAACGGCTATATCGAAGAGAATATCAGCGGACAAAAAGTAGTGAAGGTATTCTGCCACGAGGACGTGGCTCAGGATGAATTCCGAATTCTAAACCATGATTTACGGGACAATCAGATTCGTGCTCAGTTTTTTGGCGGCATGATGGGACCGGTGATGAATAACTTGAGCCAGATCAACTATGCTTTGACAGCCTGCGTGGGCGGTTTGCTTTGCGTATTAAAAGGCTTTGATGTGGGTGGCTTGACGGTTTTTTTAAACTTTTCCAGACAGTTCAGCCGTCCGATCAATGAAATTTCGATGCAGATCAGCAATGTATTTTCAGCACTTGCCGGTGCAGAACGTGTTTTTTCAGTTATGGATGAAGAACCGGAGCCGGTCGATGATGTGGATGCTGTGGTACGAGAACCGATGATCGGTGATGTTATTTTGGATCAGGTTACGTTTGGCTACGATCCGGATAAGACGATCCTCAAAGGGATCAGTCTCTACGCAAAGCCGGGACAGAAGATTGCTTTTGTGGGTTCTACCGGAGCAGGCAAGACGACCATCACCAATCTGCTCAACCGTTTCTATGATATTCAATCCGGGAGGATTACGATTGATGGGGTGGATATCAAGCATATCAACCGCGACAATCTGCGGAAAAATATTGCTGTGGTATTGCAGGATACCCATCTATTTACCGGAACGGTGATGGAGAATATCCGTTATGGACGTTTGGATGCGTCGGATGAAGAAGTGATTCAAGCAGCCAAGACTGCCTCTGCCGATTCTTTCATCCATCGTCTGCCGCATGGCTATCAGACCATGCTGGAAGGAGACGGTTCCAATTTGAGCCAAGGTCAGAGACAGCTTCTAAACATCGCCAGAGCTGCCATCTCCAAAGCCCCCATCCTGATTTTGGATGAAGCAACCAGTTCCGTGGATACCAGAACGGAGAAACACATTGAACATGGCATGGATCGCCTGATGGCAAACCGTACTACGTTTGTCATCGCTCACCGTCTCTCCACCGTGCGCAATGCCAATGCGATCATGGTCCTGGAGAATGGCGAAATCATGGAACGGGGCGCTCATGAAGAACTGCTGGCTATGAAAGGCCGGTACTATGAGTTATACACCGGGGTGAAGGAGTTGGATTAAACACTTATTATTTGTTCTAATAAATATATAAGAAAATGTAAACAATGAATTGGAAATAACG
>JAVXIV010000200.1:341-3942 GCA_036785645.1 Hungatella sp. | reverse complement strand
CTTTGAGACGACAGGCACTGCCATTGAGCAGATATTCACTTTCACCGGAACGGTAAAGTCTTCGGGAAACCACTACTTCATCATAATCAATCGCTAATTGATGATCCGAATTATCCAAGGTGATTGCAACATAAGCAAACCCCTGCGGTTTTCTCGTTTCCGTACCGGAGAAAATGACATCCTGCATACTGCCACCGCGTAACTGTTTGATTCTCTGCTCGCCCAGTACCCAGCGTACCGCATCGGCAACATTACTTTTACCACTGCCATTGGGTCCCACGATACCGGTGATTCCGTTATGAAACTCAAACAATATTTTGTTGGCAAATGATTTGAATCCCTGAATTTCAATACTCTTTAAATACATTCCGCACCTATATCTTCTTCAGTTTTAGTATTCCGCTGTAAGCTGCAACCTGTTCGGCTGCCTTCTTGGTTCTTCCGACTCCCCGTCCAACTTCCGTACTTCCAAGCTTTGCGCAAACTTCAAACCTCTTGTTATGATCCGGCCCATCTTCTTTTAACAGTTCATAAGAGAGCACTTCTTCCCCCATGCTCTGCACCAATTCCTGCAAGATAGTCTTGCTATCATAAAAGAGCTGTTTATGTTCGATATCATTCATAATAAATCGAGATATAAACTCTTTTGCATTAGCAAAACCACCGTCTAAATAAATGGCTCCGATCAGTGCTTCTAAAGCATCCGATACGATGGAGTTGCGGTTGCGTCCCCCCGTAGCATCCTCACCCTTTCCAAGCAGCAGATAGCTCCCCAGTTCAATCTCTCGTGCACAAAATGCCAACGTTGGCTCGCATACGATACTGGCTCGGATTTTCGTCAAATTGCCCTCCGGCAGCTGTGGATAACGATGAAATAAAAAATCACTGGAAACTACTTCCAGCACGGCATCCCCCAAAAATTCCAACCGTTCATTGCAGCGCAGTTTATCCCAGTGACTTTCATTGGCATAGGAACTATGTGTCAATGCCTGCTCAAACAGAGAACAGTTTTTAAAGGAATATGCGATCTTGTTTTCCAGTTCTCTTAATTTGCTATTCATCTTTCCCCTTCCTATCTTAATGAAAAAGCCCTAAAACTAGGGCTTTTTCTCTCATCTTAGTTAACTGCGTTTTTAATCTGCTCGATGGCATCCCCTACCGATACAATATGTTCTGCTGCTTCATTGGGAATCTCAATATCAAATTCCTCTTCAATTCCCATAATAATCTGAAAGATGTCTAAGGAGTCTGCACCTAAATCATCTACAAATGTAGAAGTCATCAAAATATCCTCTGCCTCAATATTCAACACCTCAGCAATAATTCCCTGTAATTTCTCAAATTCCATCTCTTTTTCTCCCTCTCTCATCTTGGTTTTTCGGATTCTTCTAATCCGGCTTCTTCTGCCAATAGGCTTTCTCTTATTTTCTCTGTAATTTTTTGTTCTTGAAAGGTTAAACACTGTGTGATTGCAGTAGTGATCTCTTCGGCTTTGGAATTGCCGTGAGTCTTTACTATCAATCCATTTAACCCCAGTAAAGGTGCTCCGCCATATTGGCTGGCATCAAACGATTTCAGGGCTTCTTTTAAAGCCGGTTTTACAAGAAGTGCGCCCATTTTGCTTCGCAAATTCATCATCATAGCATTTCGGATGGTGCTTAACAGGGTTGCCCCAACGCCTTCATAAAGCTTTAGGATGACATTACCTACAAAAGCCTCGCAAACAATCACATCGGCTCCGCCGTGAGGAATCTCTCGGGCTTCTATACTTCCGATGAAATTGATCTCCTTACACGCTTTTAGTAAAGGATAAGTCTCTTTCACCAAGGCATTTCCTTTTTCTTCTTCGGCACCAATATTGACAATGGCAACTCTTGGCTTTTGGATTCCCATCACATGTTCCATGTAGATCGAACCCATTCTGGCAAATTGCAGCAGATGGGATGCGCGCGCGTCCACATTGGCTCCGCAGTCTACCAGCAGAGATACGCCGGTCTCGGTTGGGATGAGAGGCGCCAGAGGGGGACGTTCCACCCCTTTGATTCTTCCTACCAGCAATTGTCCGCCTACTAAGATGGCACCGGAACTGCCTGCAGAGACAAAGGCATCTGCCTCCTGCTTCTTCACCAGATTCATCCCCACTACAATGGAGGAATCTTTTTTTCTGCGAATAGCATTCACCGGTGGTTCTTCTGTCTCGATCACCTCAGACGCATGTACGATCGAAATCCGGTCTTGGGGATATGCCTGCTTTAAAAGCTCTTTTTGAATCAGATCTTCCTGACCGACTAAGATGACCTGAATCTGCTTCTCTTTCTGCGTTGCCGCAATCGCACCTTTTACTATTTCAGCCGGAGCATAGTCACCGCCCATGGCATCAACTGCTACCTTAATCATCTGTGATTCTCCTTTCAGCATAAAGCCCAAGATAATCTATTACTTAATATACTAGATATCATTCTATAAATCAATATAAAAATATAGAATTATACATGAAAAAAAGACACCCAAAACGGGGTGTCTTTTTGCTCTGTAATTAGTCCACAGAAATGATTTCTTTTTTGTTGTAAGATCCACAAGCTTTACAAACTCTGTGAGGCATCATTAAAGCGCCGCATTTGCTACATTTCACTAAGTTTGGAGCACTCATCTTCCAGTTAGCTCTACGTTTGTCTCTTCTTGCTTTTGAAGATTTATTTTTTGGACAGATAGACATGGTTACACCTCCTTAAATTGTTTAAAAATATCCTGGATTACAGACATCCTTGGGTCCAGAGAAACTCTGTCGCATGCGCAAATCTCATGATTGAGATTCACCCCACATCTACTGCAGATCCCCTTGCAATCTTCATCGCACAGGACTTTCATAGGTAAGTTCAGTAACAATTCGTCACGAACCAATTGGTCGACATCCAGATTATAACCGTTTAAATATGGCTGCTCATCCAGGTCTTCTATTCTCTCTTCCTCTGACTGCTTCATATCCAGGGTTCGTTCGATTTTGAAATCAAATCCTGTCTTGACCGGTTCCAAACAACGTCCGCATGGAATCATCAGGGAGAATCTTGCATCTCCATCCAATACCAAAGTTCGGTCTCCTATGTTTGTCACTTGCATGATCAGCGGTTCCGGTTCTACAACTTCATATACACCATCCGGTGTCTGAAACTGTGTCACTTCTATATCTAGAGTATAGATTTTTCTTTTTCCTTCGCTGGTAAACAACTCTGATAAATTAATAAGCATATTATCTCCTAATACGCACCTTAGCTATTATACATAGCACATACTGGTTTGTCAACCAATTCTTTTTATTTTATACTACTTTTATGCTGTTTGTGCTGTTTTTTATTATACTAAATCGTAACTGTTCAGAGGGGGCATATTCTTGCACATTCTTGACGCTGCTTTCCACAGCTATTTTTCCGCCCTCTGAATAGTTACACTAAATCTAATGTTTCTCTGGCAATTGCCAACTCTTCATTGGTCGGGATCAGCATCACTTTAACTTTGGAATCCACTGCTGAAATCACGCGCTCTTTTCCGCGCACATTATTGGCCTCGTCATCGATCTTGACTCCCAAATAACCAAAGTATCCGC
>JAVXIV010000200.1:0-331 GCA_036785645.1 Hungatella sp. | reverse complement strand
TTCACCGACTCCGGCTGTAAATGCAATTGCATCGACTCCATTCATGACCGCCGTGTAAGCACCTATGTATTTGGCTACGCGGTAAACGAAAGCGTCCAGCGCAACCTCAGCCAGATGATTCCCAGCTGCTTTGGCATTCTCAATATCACGGAAATCACTGGAGATTCCGCCGCTCATACCTAAAACACCGGATTTTTTGTTTAAAATATCCAATACTTCATTGACATCTTTTCCCTCTTTATTGCCGATAAACTGTACAATAGCAGGATCGAGATCACCGCTCCGGGTTCCCATGATGAGACCCTCTAACGGGGTAAGTCCCATACTGGTA
>JAVXIV010000199.1:0-3948 GCA_036785645.1 Hungatella sp. | reverse complement strand
AGTAGGATGTAATTCCAATTATCGTTAGAATCAAAATATCGGCGCATGGGGAGACGGATCTCGTGCGGCGATATTTTTGTAATTCGTACTTGACAGAATTGCAATTCACAAGTATACTAACTGTATTAATTAGGTTAATACAGTTGGGAGGAGGAATGGAATGATAATATTAGATTATAAAGACCGCAGAGCGATTTATGAGCAAGTTGTGGAGAAATTTCAGGAACTGATGCTGTGCGGAATTCTGGAGAAGGACAGTCAGCTTCCCTCCGTCCGCAGCATGGCAATGGATTTATCCATTAATCCCAATACCATACAGAGGGCTTATGCGGAACTGGAACGACAAGGATTTATTTACTCCGTGAAGGGGAAGGGCAGCTTTGTGGCGGAAAACTGCGGGATCAAGGAAGCCAAGGGACTGTACCTATACAAAGAGATTGAGACGTTGACAGAAGAGGCCATTCAATTGGGGATGAAAAAAGAAGAATTGATCCAAAGAATTGAACAGATTTATAACAGAGGAGGGAAACAGGATGATAGAAGCAAAGAATCTGACAAAACGATTTGATGAGATCACAGCTGTGGATCATATCAATGCAACCATCAAGGATGGAAGTGTATTTGGACTTGTCGGAACCAATGGAGCCGGAAAAAGCACGTTCCTCCGCATGCTGAGTGGAATATTAAAACCGGATGAAGGACAAATTACCATTGATGGACAGGACATATTTGAAAATATAGCCATTAAATCCAGATTTTTTTATATCTCAGATGACCAGTATTTCTTTAATAATGCAACGCCGGATGAGATGATGACTTTCTACCAAACGGTGTATGCGCAATTTGATAGAAAGCGCTTTATTCATCTGATGGGAAGCTTTGATTTGGATCGAAAGAGAAAAATCAATACCTTTTCTAAGGGCATGAAGAAACAGGTAGCGGTGCTGTGCGGAGTTTGTGCCAATACGGATTATCTGTTTTGTGATGAGACGTTTGATGGGTTGGATCCGGTGATGCGCCAGACCGTCAAGAGTATTTTTGCCAATGATATGGAAGAACGTCATTTGACACCGATTATTGCTTCCCATAACCTGAGGGAGCTGGAGGATATCTGTGATCATGTGGGTTTACTGCACAAAGGCGGCATCTTATTATCCAAAGATCTCGATGATATGAAGCTGAATATTCATAAGATTCAGTGTGTGCTACAGGCAGGTATGGTACCGGAGGATCTGGTGGCTCTTGATAAAATCAAGATTGAGAAGAGGGGTAGCATGTGTACGCTGACCGTGAGGGGAAGCCGAGAGGAGATCGAAGCTTTATTGGAGGGATATCATCCCATCTTTGCGGAAATCATACCCTTATCTTTGGAAGAAATATTTATCAGTGAAACGGAGGTGGTCGGTTATGACATCAAAAAACTTGTGCTTTAAACTTATGATTGAAGATTTGAAACGCCGCATTTGGACGATGGCACTTTTGTTGTTGGGTTTCTTTTTCAGCATTGTAGTACCGATTGCATACGCGGGAAGTATTCCGCTGGAGGACTATAGCAGTCATGGGATGTGGATGCGTCACGTTAGAACCATTATATTTAAGATGGCAGGAAAGTCCAATCCATTTGTAGTGGTGGTTTTGGTAGTGGGTGCGGTGGTATGTGCCGTATCGGGATTTTCTTACCTGCATTCGGCCAGACAGATCGATTTCTATCACAGTATCCCGGTGAAGCGAAGCCGCTTATTTGTGGTTAGCTATGTTAATGGGATTTTGATGCCTGCAGTTCTCTATTTTTTGACTCTGGCGCTTGGAGTTCTGACCGTTTATATTTTTAAGATTGACCACGTTGGCTTGATTTCGACGGTACTGACGGCTTACTGCTTCCATATGGCATATTACTGCCTGCTCTATACAACTGCGGTATTGGTGATGATGCTGACCGGTAATATCATCATCGCCTTACTTGGAATTGTGGTATTCTTTGTCTATGGACCGGGGGTTACGCTTCTAATCAGTGGCTACAATCAGGTTTGGTGGGAGACTTATATCCCTATGAAGGATTATGGACCCAATGCGATTTATGAAAAACTTATGATGCATACTTCGCCCTTTTTCAATTATATAAAGAACCTGGAAACGGATACAAGTGGTCACTTGCTTGCCCTGACAGCTATGGTGCTTCTGGTTACCTTGGTACTGGCGGTATGTGCTTGTCTCCTGTATCAAAAGCGCCCCTCAGAGGCCGCCGGACAGGCACTTGCATTTCCAAAGTCCAAGATGCCAATCAAGGTTTTACTGGTGGTTCCGATTGCCCTTATTTGTTCCTTATTCTTCTGGGAACTGCGTAGTACGATGCCATGGGCTATATTCGGTCTGCTGTGCGGAGCGGTGGTTACCCATTGTCTGATGGAGATTATCTATCATTTTGACTTTCGGAAATTATTTAGCCACAAGATTCATCTCCTTTGCTGTATTGTGGGATCGTTCTTAATTCTATGTGGATTTAAATATGATTTATTTGGATATGATTCCTATCTGCCGGGTAGAGATCAAGTAAAGTCTGTGGCAATCTGCATGAACACGGAAGAGGAGTGGATCACTTATGGTGGAGTGGAACTGCGAACCTATGACGATGAAAAAATTTATGAATGGAGATACGAAAATAATTTGGATTATGTAGCAAAGCACATGGCTCTGACCAATGTGGATGACATTCTTTCTATTGCACAAAAAGGAATTGCACAAAAAGGAATGGAAACTTATGCGCAGTCAGAGAACGATTATCCGGAAAGCATCACCATACAATATACGCTGAATAGTGGACGGAAAGTGGCACGTCATTATGGGATTTATCGAAATCAGATTGACGCAGAAGTGCGTAGAATTTCCGACAGTCCGGAATACAAGATGGGAACCTATCCTTTGCTTTTGCAGACACCGGAAGAGACACGGAGCATATCGTTTCAACAGTTTGATCGTACAAGTAAAGTAAGAGTGGAAGCAGGATCTAGAGAACTGGCCGATCTGCTGCTTGCGTATCAAGAGGAGCTCAAGGGTTTGACGATAGAAACTCGCAAACAGGAGGTCCCGATTGCAACGATCCAGTTCCGTACGGAAGAACATGAAAAAGCAGTGGAATCCTATTATGAACAGTCATATGATTACCGGCATTACACTGGTAATACCGAAGATCGCTGCTACTATCCGATTTATCCGTCTTTTACCAACACGAGGAAGCTGCTAAAAGCAGCGGGCATTGAGATCTTGGAGCAGATACCGCTCAAGGAAGTTCAGTATATTAAAATTCAGAAAAACCTATCTTGGGAAGAAAAAGATAGCAGTCAGGCAACACAAGAAATCACCTATCAAACTCCGGAAGAAATAGAGGCTCTGCTTCCGGCACTGGTATTTTGTGATTATGCAAATATGAACCGGATGACATCCACTGCATGGGAGGATGCAGAGGTTCAGGTTGTATTGACCGCTCAAGGTGGTGAGAGGGGGATTTCGTGTTATCTGGATTCCAACCGGATTCCGGATTTTCTAAGAGCAGACTTGCGTTAGAAGGTTCGATATCTGGAAGGCGTCATATGATACTTTTCTTTAAATATCTTATAAAAATATCCTTTATTGTGATAACCAACACGATCTGCAATCTGCTCAATGCTTTGATTCGTGGTTTTAAGCAGAAATTCTGCTTGGGAGAGACGGATATGCTGGACATATTCAGAGTAGGTGAGTCCAGTCCTCAGTTTAATCAGGCGATTAAAATAGTCTTCCTGAAAATGAAAGGTGGTCGCCAAATCACGGATCGTGATTTTGGCATAATGCTGCCGGATATAGGCGGTAACTTCCTCGAACACTACCCAGGTCATGGTTTGGCGCAGTTCTCTGGATGAGGAAAATTCATATTCTGTACTGAGTAGTCTAAAGATTCGAATCATCAATCAT
>JAVXIV010000198.1:0-3951 GCA_036785645.1 Hungatella sp. | reverse complement strand
TTTTATAAACTGCCTTTGGTAGAGAGCACATCCGTGATTCTGGGATCCAGTCCGGTTGCTTCATCCAGTGCCTTGGCAAAGGCTTTAAATGCACCTTCTATGATATGATGATTGTTGGATCCACTCAGTTGTTTGAGATGGAGATTCATCTCTGCACCATAGGAAACCGCATAGAAAAATTCCCGAACCATCTCCGTCTCCAAATCTCCCACCTTCTCGTGATCCAGCTGTAAATCATAAACTAGGTAGGGTCTTCCACAGAGGTCCAAAGCACAGAGAATCAGAGTTTCATCCATGGGAAGGATTTTGGATCCGTAGCGCACCATCCCTCTCTTATCTCCTACCGCTTCTCGGATGGCCCTTCCGAGGACGATTCCGGTATCTTCGATTGTATGATGGGTATCCACTTCCAAATCGCCATCTACGGTTAATTCTAAGTCAAAAAAGCCATGACGGGCAAACCCCTGCAGCATGTGGTCAAAGAAGCCAATTCCGGTGTGAATATCTGCCTCTCCGCTCCCGTCCAGATTGAATCTCAATTGGATTTTTGTTTCCTTGGTACTGCGTTTTAATTCTGCAATGCGTGCCATATGCTTCGTTCCTCCCCTTTTTTTACAATACATCCTCAAATCTTACTCGAATGGAATTGGCATGTGCGGTCAGCTGCTCCGCCTCTGCAAATGCAATGATATCCTGATGGATTGGTTCCAAAGCTTCTTTGGAATAGTAAATAATACTGGATTTTTTCATGAAATCATCCACACCCAATGGAGAGAAAAATTTGGCAGTCCCATTGGTTGGCAGCACATGGTTGGGACCTGCGAAATAATCGCCAAGAGGTTCGGAGCTATATTCTCCGAGGAAGATGGCTCCGGCATTTTGAATCTTGGTCATGACTTCAAAAGGATTTTTGGTGACAATCTCCAAATGCTCTGATGCAATATCATTGGCAGTTTGAATCCCTTCCTCCAAGGTATCTACTACTAAAATGTAACCAAAATTATCCAATGACTTTTGCAGAATTTCTGCTCTGGAGAGCTCTGCCATAAACTGTTCTATCTGTGCGGATACCTGCTTTGCCAATTCCATACTGGTAGTGACCAAGATAGCCGAAGCCAGTTCGTCATGTTCAGCCTGAGATAAGAGATCGGCTGCAACAAAACGGGGATTTGCAGTTTCATCCGCCAATACTAAAATCTCACTGGGACCGGCGATACTGTCGATGCTGACATGCCCATATACCAGTTTCTTGGCCAGTGCCACAAAGATGTTGCCGGGTCCCACAATCTTGTTGACCCGTGGTATGGATTCCGTACCAAAAGCCAGAGCGGCGATCGCCTGTGCTCCGCCTACTTTATAAATCTCGGTGGCTCCTGCCAGATGCGCGGCCGCCAGCGTAGCCGGGTTCACTTTGCCATCTTTGCCGGGAGGAGTCACCATCACGATCTTGCTTACTCCCGCTACCTTTGCCGGGATGATATTCATAAGCACCGAAGAAGGATACGCTGCTTTCCCACCCGGAACATAGACCCCGACACTTTCCAGAGCAGACACCTTCTGCCCCAGCATCGTTCCATTTGGCTTACTGTCAAACCAGCTATGCTGTACTTGCATCTGATGATAATCCCAAATATTCTTCATGGATTTTTTCATAACTTCCAACAACGTTGGTTCTATTTCCGTCATTGCTTCCGCGATCTCAGCGGATGTAACACGTAGATTACCCTGATGGATATCAGCACCATCAAACTGCTTGGTATACGCAAACAGTGCCTCGTCTTTCCGAAGTTTCACATTCTCTATGATTTCCTGTACGGTGGCAGCATATTGGTCATAGTTATTGGGATCTCTTTTTAATAAATCCGACAAAATATTCTGTTTGGTGTGTGCATCTAATTTTACGATTCTCATGATTTTCCCTCCTGTAATACTGCTTTTAGATCTTGAATGAACTTCGTGATACGTTCATTTTCTCGTTTCATACTGACTTGATTGACAATGACGCGGGCAGAGAGGTCACAGATTTCTTCCAATACCGTCAAGCCATTCTCCCGCAAAGTAGATCCGGTTTCTACGATATCCACAATGACTTCGGATAAACCGACAATCGGAGCCAACTCAATGGATCCATTTAATTTGATGATCTCCACCGTTTGGTGTTTCTTGTTATAAAAATAATCTTTGGCAATATGCGGGTACTTGGTAGCGACCCGAATCAGGGCATGGTGCTGTAACAGCTCTCTGGCAGACTCCGGACCGCAGACACACATTTTACATCGTCCAATCCCCAAATCAATCACTTCATAGAGGGTTCGCCCTTCTTCTAAAATGGTATCTTTTCCGGAAATGCCCAGATCAGCGGCACCATATTCCACATAAGTCGGTACATCATTTGCCTTGGCTAAGAAGAAACGAATACCCAGTTCTTCATTGACAAAGATGAGTTTTCTGGAATGTGAATCTTTCATCTCCTCACAGGTAATGCCGATTTGTTCAAATAATTCCAACGTTTTTGTTGCCAAACGTCCTTTCGTCAGTGCTATCGTTAAATATCGCATTATGATCTCCCATCTTAAGTTCTTCGCATTGAATTATGATCGAATATATTCGGTCAGAGCAATCTCGTGCGACTGCCCGGTTGCTGCATTGATAAACGCAATCTGTTCACCGGTACCGGCCAGATAAAACAGATTGTGCAGGCTGCTTCGATCAGCAAACTGTCGATATTCTTCTACCGATTTCTCAGAAGATTTTCGGATCAGCTGAACCGGCATTTGGCTGTTTCGCAAATGAATCGCCAGTTTGATAGCAGATATCTGTGCTGTATTTTCATATAAAATCATCGTGTTTACCATGGAGATCGGTACGTCGATCTTCTGTCTGGTGAGTGCCAGCATCAAGGAGTCGATGACAATTGCAAAACCAATGGCAGGGGCATCTTTTCCAAACTGTACCAATAGTTTATCATAACGGCCACCGGTTACAATATAGTCCCCGGTTCCATAGGTATACGCTTTGAAAATAATTCCGGTATAATATTGATATTTGCTCAACATGCCCAAATCATAGGAAACATAGTCGGAAAGTCCGTAAGCTTCTAAGATGACCTGTACTTTTTCCAAGCGCTCGACTGCACGCAAAGCACGTTCGTTGGTGGTTAGAGTTTTGGCCAGTTTGATCTGTTCCAGAGAGCCAAACAATTCCGGGAGTTTCAAAAATACCTGTCGGAGTTCCTCGGTCATGGGCTGTGCTTGGATCAATTCTTCTACACCAAAATAATTTTTATTCTCAATTAATTCCCGGAGGATTTCCTGCGTCTCTGCTTCCATTCCGGCTTCTTCTACCAATCCGCGGAAGAACTCCACCTGTCCCAATTCCACTTGAAATTCTTGTAATCCAACGGATTTTAAAGCATGGATCACCATGGCGATCATCTCGGCATCCGCACCGCTGGAATCATCCCCGATCATCTCTACTCCGGTTTGTGTCACTTCTTTTAAGCGTCCCTGATAACTGGTGTTATTGATAAAGGTTTGTTCTAGATAGGAAAGGCGCAGCGGCATCGTCTCATCCATAAAGTATTTGGCCGCACAGCGGGCAATTGCCGGGGTCATATCCGGACGAAGTACCAAGGTGTTATTGTCCCGGTCAAAAAATTTAAACATCTCTCTGGAGATCACGCTTCCTCGCTCCTTATTGAAAATATCAAAAAATTCAAAGGTGGGTGTCTCGATATTTTGATAACCATACAGATGAAATACTGCTTTGATTTTATCTTGTACGGCTAGTTTTTTCGCACATTCTTCATGATAAATATCACGAACGCCGTCCGGTGTGTGTAATAAGTCTGCTGCCATAATTCCTCCTTATTTTACGATCTTTACATTGGGATAGATCCGATCCATTCTCTGATCCGGAAAATGTTCATCAAAAAAAGTACTTAGATAGCCA
>JAVXIV010000197.1:0-3953 GCA_036785645.1 Hungatella sp. | reverse complement strand
GAATCTTTGCTGTTATTATTGCGATGTTAGCTTATATTTTGCGGCAGAGAGTGAAAAGTAATCGTCAGATCTCTTTGGAATTAAAGAAACATCTGCAAGTGTATGCAATTGCGGGAGAATATTTTTTTGAATATAATTATCAGACCGGAAAACTGATGTTTTCAGAACCGGAGGGAGAAAAGGGAGACTTGAGCGGAAATCTGAATTTCGATTACAGTAAATATCCGGACGATCCCATGACCCCACAGCGGCAAGAACGATTTTTGGAGATCATCCGTTCGGAATCCGAGCGCAGCTATGAGGTGCAGCTTTCTTGCGCAGACGGAGAGGAACACTGGGTGCGCATTACGATAGAAACCATTCGTACGGATGAGGGAGATTTGGTATATTCGATTGGCAAGATCAACGTGCTTGACAAGGAAAAAAAGGAACATGATATTTTGCTGCAAAAATCACAGCGCGATAGCCTGACTGCCTCCTTTAATGCAGAAACCATGGCTCGGCTGGTCGGTGAATCCTTAAGTGATTTGCAGAAAGGAGAGCACGGTGCATTACTGACCATAGATGTGGATCACTTTAAAGAGGTGAATGATACCTATGGGCATATACAAGGCGATCGTGCACTCTGCGCAATTGCCAATCTACTTCGCAGTAATTTTCGCGAGGAAGATATCGTGGGACGTCCCGGCGGAGATGAGTTTATGGTTTATATGAAGAATATCAATGGAATCGATATTCTCTCGGAGAAATGTGATACCATTTGCAAAAAAATTCAAAATATGCCTGCTGAGGGTTATGGTCAATTGACCATAAGCTTAGGTGCGGCACTATGTACTCGGGGCATTAGTTATGAGGCGGCTTACCGCTCGGCAGATCGCGCACTTTATCAAGCAAAGAAAGCCGGAAAGAACCGTTTCAAACTAGTCGATGCAACCCCGGGCACTCATTGATTTATGAGAACTCACCGTTGGTGCTTAGTGAAATTCCATTTACCTCGATATGATCATTGATGGCAATCACCAGACATTGGCGTCCATCGATGATGCGGCTCTCTACCAGATTGGCACATTCCGGTTTTACCTTGATCTCCACATCGGGAGTCTCAATGTGGAAGGTGCGTGTATTGGTGATGTTGGCAGCTAAAAGGGAGGTCTGATCACCGGCGGTAGTTTCGTAATTGTGGTCAAATAGTTCTAATTTTTCATCGCTGACACCGCTTTCTTCCAAGACGCGTTTTACATCGGTTTTGGATAAGGTGAGTGGCTCCGGCAAGTCCTTGCTTTCTTCAAGCATGTCATTGAGTGTTTCGTGAATGTTTTTAATGATATTATAATCACAGTCTTCACCAAGCGTATCGGTGAGAACTGCATGAAAGATTTCTTTCTGATTCTCCGCAGAGATCGGGATGGTATTGCAGCCAAACATCTGCTCAATAAAGGCTTCCTGTAATTGATCCGCATTCTTCGTGTAGTACAGAATACTATGTATATCCGTATAGCGTTCGTTAAATACCGGGAATAGAAATCCTTGAATCGGAGCTTCTACGATCCAGTCACGAATGCGGTTTTCAATGCTGTTTTTCTCTTCGTTGTATCCCAAACCGGCTTTCGACAGATGAACCGGACAGATACTGCATAGGAGATATTCATAAACGCTGTCAGAGGCATCAAACATCGCAGAACCGTCAGAAGCTTTCCCCGGAACATCATAGGCAACATGAATCAGCACAATATAATAATTTTCGGAAAAATCATAGGTGTCAATGATCCTTTGATAGAATTCTTCGATCTGTGCATCCTCTTGTAGTTTACTGTTGCGAAGCCGAAGCAGAAAATCCTGTTTCCCGCCTTCTTTTTCTTCAGCAAGCGGAAAATCCATGTTGAGCAGATTTTTGCCGATGGTTCCGGATAAGGTTTGTTTAAAGAGGGTAAAATATTTGAAAGCATCTTCTTCCGGAAGGGAGAGAAAAGCATCCTTGAGTTCGGTTTTGATATTCTTCTCTGCATCCACATAGCATCCGCAGATACGAGTAATGGTGCAGTTTTCGGGACTGAATTGTTTCCTGATTTCTAATACTTCTTTTTTATTCATTGTGTTTTATCCTTTTGATTTTCATAGTTGGTGAAACGTGCTATGCGGATCATTCTATCATATTCAAAATATCTTTACAAGAAAATTCCCCTAAAAAAAGAGAGAGAAAAAAGCAAATTTAATAATTGACTTGTAGGTCTGTTTGTGCTAAAATCAATAAAACAGACTCGTAGGTCTATTTTGATGGAGGAGATTATGAAACGTGATGAAAAAAATTTACGGAGCAGACGTAAGATTTTGGACAGTGCTTTTTGTGAGTTTGGAGAACATGGCTACGGACTGAGCTCGGTGAATACGATTTGTACGGCAGGTGATATCTCAAAAGGGATTCTCTACCACTATTTTAAAGACAAGGATGAACTTTATCTGGTCTGTGTGGCTGAGCTGTTTGACAGTCTGGCTGCCTATCTGGCGCAGGAGCTTTCGGATGCAAGCGGAACAAAAACCATGCGCTTGGAACGTTATTTTGATGCAAGACAGCGTTTTTTTCAGGAGCATCTGCTCTATCATAAACTGTTTTGTGATGTGGTGATTGCACCGCCGCCGCACTTAGCGGCAGGGATTGCAGAAATTAAGTCAGACTTTGACACACTGAATATCTCGGTGCTGACGGAGCTTTTACGGGAAGTAAAGCTCTGCCCCGATGTGACCATTGAATCCGCAGTCGAGACGTTTCGCCTCTATCAGGATTTTATCAACGCACGATATCAAATGGAGCCGAGCGGTACCATCGACCCGCAGCAGCGTGAGGAAACTTGTCGGCTTTCCCTCCGCATTTTGCTGTACGGTGTTGTAGAAAGAGAGGAGAACTAGAATATGAGTCAGGAAAAAGATATGGCACAGCAATCGCTTCTTGCGGATGTGAAGCCCTCGAAAGCGATTGTAAATTTGGCGATTCCGGCGACCATTGCGCTGCTTGCCAAGGCGGTTTACAATATTGTGGATACTGCATATATTGGACTTTTAGACAGTGAAACTGCGCTGGCAGCCGTAGGAGTTACGCTGCCTCTGCTGTTGATTTTTGTATCGATTGAAAATATTTTTGCTTCCGGTGCCGCGGTACTTGCGGGGCGGCAGTTGGGTGCCAATGATAAAAAAGGTGCCGGAACGACGATCTCTACGATCATCGCGGCATCGACGCTGATTGGCGGTTTGCTTTGCGTAGGAGGCATTGTGTTTATGGAACCGCTGCTTCGTGCCTTTGGTGCATCGGAGACGGTCATCCCTCTGGCCAAGGACTATGCTTTTTGGATGTTCATCGCTGCGATCTTTAATCTGCCTGCACAGAGTATGAACTGTGCCGCCAGAGCAGAATCCTCGGTAAAGATTTCCTCCATTGCAGTGATCACCGGTGCGGCACTCAATGTGATTTTGGATCCGATTTTCATGTTTGACTGGGGTTTTGGTATGGGAGTGGGCGGAGCGTCACTGGCGACGACTGTATCCCAAATCGTCACCTTTGCCATCCTCGGTTGGTTCTATTTGAGCGGCAAATCCATCATCAAGGTAAGCCTTAAGTATTGTAAGCCAACTCTGCAGTTATTTAAGGATGTTATTTTAATCGGTATCCCTACGGCCGTCATCCAAATCTGTCTGGCCATTGCCACTTCCCTCACCAATGTCGCCGCCGCCGCGCTGCCGGATAGCGACCTCATCATCGCAGCCTATGGGGTAGTGCAGCGTCTGGTGCTGGTGGGCTGTTATGTGATTATGGGTTTCATGCAAGGCTATCAACCGGTAGCTTCCTATGCGTTTGGTGCAAAAAATGAAGAGCGCTTTCATGATTCGGCTCGATTTTCGCTTAAGGCAACCCTTCTGCTCTCTGTTGCCGTGGCGGGAGTGTACATCGTGCTGGCTCAGCC
>JAVXIV010000196.1:2641-3981 GCA_036785645.1 Hungatella sp. | reverse complement strand
GTTCGTTTTATCGGTCAGCATATCACAGAGCTTGGTCGCTTTGCCCAGACAAACCGGCAACACTCCCTCTGCATCCGGATCGAGTGTCCCCGTATGCCCAATTTTTTTCTGTTTTAAAATACCTCTCATTTTAGCTACTACATCATGAGAGGTATATCCTTTTTCTTTATAAACATTGATGACACCGTCAAACATTGATCTTCTCCTACTGCAGCTGTTTTTCAATATGTTCGGACAAATTATTGATTACGTCATGGATACTGCCGGACATCGTGCAGCCCGCTGCTCTGACATGCCCACCTCCGCCAAAGTAGCTGGCGATTTTACTCACATCGACAATCGAGTTGGAACGCATACTGGCTTTATAGATATGATTACCTGTCTCGTATAAGAAAATGGCGCATTCAATTCCATCAATAATACGAAGTTGATCCACTATTCCATCCAATTCTTTGCTGTCAACTCCAAAGAATTTCATATCCTGCTCCCGTACTACGCTAAAAATACATCTGCCATCCAGAAATGTAATACTTTCCAGCAGCGCTCTTCCTAAAATCTGTGTTTGCAAATAGGATTTTTTATAGAAAGTTTCATCGATAATGGTTCCAAAATCAATGCCCTTCTCCATCAGTTTTCCGGCAATCGCCATCGTTTTAGCCGATGTACTACTGAACTTGAATACACCGGTATCATGTATCATTCCGGTATAAATACATTCCGCTATGCTTGTATTGATTTTTTCAGGATCCAACTGCCCATAGAGAACCTCACAGGTAGAACTGGATCCCGCCTCAAGTACCTGCTTTTGAGTATATCCCCGATTCGTAATGTGATGATCTATGCAGATACTCTGTTTTGCAGTATCCAAATAAATGTTAAATTCTCCTAAGCGTTCACGATCACTGCTATCTAGGCAAACACATAGATCATAGGTTTTGCCTGCAAGGCAATCATGACAAACCTGTTGAAATCCTGCCAGATAAGAAAATTTCTTAGCTGCCGGCTCCAAATATACATCTGCCGTCTTCTCCGGGTAATAGTTCTTGATATAGTTATAAATTGCTAAGCAAGAACCTATACAGTCTCCATCCGGATGAACATGCCCGAGTATTGCAACGGTATCTGCCTCTTGCAGCATTATCTCTAATTCACTCATGCAGTGCGCCTCCATTCTGCTCAATCCTTGATGTCTTTTGTTACCTCATCAATCAGTCTTGACATATTGACACCATACGCAATGGACTGATCTAATATAAATTTAATCTCCGGTGTATTGCGAAGGTTTACGCGTCTGGCCAATTCTCTCCGAATATAGCCAACCGCACGCTGCAACCCCTCCA
>JAVXIV010000196.1:0-2631 GCA_036785645.1 Hungatella sp. | reverse complement strand
AGGCCTTGCAGTACTTGAGATCCGGAGTCACCTCTACATCTACCACGGTAGTCATCGCATTGAGAAGTCGGGGATCTTTGATTTCTGTACGGATAATCTCGCTCAATTCCCTCTGAACTTCCATATTGATTCTGGTGTTTTTAATACTGTTTTTGCGCATTGTGTTCCTTTCTATCTGCCGGAAAGAGTGTTCCTAGCGCGGAACCTCTACCATAGAATATGCTTCTACCATATCGTCTTCTTTGACATCATTAAACTTATCAAATACAAGACCACATTCATATCCGGTTGCAACTTCTTTTACATCATCCTTAAACCTCTTTAACGAAGCTAACTCGCCTTCAAAGATCTGTTTGCCCTCGCGGGTAATGCGAACGGAGCAGCCTCTTAGGAATTTGCCGTCCATGACATAAGAACCGGCTATAGTACCTACCCCGGAAGCACTAAAAGTCTGACGAACGATGGCATGCCCCATGATCTTCTCTTCAAAGATTGGATCCAGCATTCCCTTCATGGCAGCCTCTACATCCTCAATTGCCTGATAAATCACCTTGTAGAGTCTCATATCTACTTTTTCTCTCTCAGCAATCGACTTCGCCGTTGCATCCGGTCTTACATTAAATCCAATGATAATTGCATTGGATGCAGATGCCAGCGTTACATCGGATTCATTGATCGCACCTACACCGCCATGGATGATTTTTACCATAACCTCCTCATTGGAGATCTTCACCAAGCTCTGTTTTACTGCTTCTACAGAACCCTGTACATCTGCTTTTACGATAATCGGAAGTTCTTTAATATTGCCTGCTTTAATCTGACTGAACAAGTCATCCAAAGACAGCTTCGCTTTTGTATCTTCCAATAATTTATTCTTGCCCTCTGAAATAAAGGTCTCGGCAAAAGTTCTGGCTTCTTTTTCATTCTCGGTCGCCACAAATACTTCGCCTGCATTGGGAACATCATTCAATCCCAAGATCTCTACCGGAGTAGATGGGGTTGCTTCTTGCACACGGCATCCCTTGTCATCCATCATGGCACGTACCTTACCATAGCAAGCACCTGCTGCAATATTATCGCCTACACGCAAAGTACCTTTTTGCACCAATACGGTAGCTACCGGGCCTTTGCCCTTATCCAGTTCTGCCTCAATCACCAGACCTCTGGCGGTTCGGTTCGGATTGGCTTTCAGTTCTTTGACCTCTGCCGTCAAAATAATCATCTCCAGCAGTTCCGGAATACCCACACCCGTATGAGCGGATACCGGTACAAAGATGGTGCTTCCGCCCCAATCCTCCGGAACCAATTCATATTCTGACAATTCCTGTTTCACACGTTCTACGTTGGCACTTGGCTTATCAATCTTATTAATTGCAATAATAATTTCTACACCCGCTGCTTTTGCATGATTGATAGCTTCAATCGTCTGAGGCATCACACCATCATCCGCCGCTACGACTAGCACCGCAATATCCGTAGATTTTGCACCACGCATACGCATTGCCGTAAAAGCCTCATGTCCGGGGGTATCCAAAAATGTGATTTTCTGTCCTTTGATTTCTACTACATAAGCACCGATATGCTGGGTAATGCCACCGGCTTCTCTCGAAGTAACACTGGTTTTGCGAATTGCATCCAGCAAAGAAGTTTTACCATGGTCGACGTGTCCCATGACACAGACAACCGGCGGTCTGGAAACCATACTTTCCTCAGACTCATCTTCTTCCTTCAACAGCTCTTCTATTACATCAATCTTTACTTCCTTTTCACAGAGTATATCATATTCCATTGCGATTTCTTCCGCTTTATCGTAATCAATCTCTTGATTTAAGGTAACCACCGTTCCCTGCAAAAATAGTTTCTTTACAATTGCAGATGGTTGAAGTTTCATCTTTTCTGCCAATTCCTTAATCGTCATAATCTCCGGAAGAATAATTACTTTTACCGCATCTTCCAGTTTGTCTTCCATGATTTTCTGTGGCATGATAAATGGATGCTTGGAAACTTTTCCTTTTGCTCTTGGTCCATCCTCGGTCATATTGCGTTTATCATATTTGGAATTCTTATAAACATTTTTATTGCCGCGATTGCTCTGTGGCTTTGCCTGAATCGGAGTATCGTAAGATTTCGCCCCATCCTTTTGTCCCGGACGATTCCCTTGATAGCCACCCTGACCGCCTTGGTAACCGCCCTGACCTGCCGGACGATTGCCCTGATAGCCACCGCCTTGGTAGCCGCCCTGACCTGCCGGGCGATTGCCCTGATAGCCGCTTCCCGCCGGTCGGTTGCCCTGATATCCGCCACCTTGACCGCCCTGATAGCCGCTTCCTGCCGGACGATTGCCCTGATAGCCGGTTCCTGCCGGACGATTGCCTTGGTATCCACCACCTTGACCGCCCTGATAGCCGCTTCCTGCCGGACGATTGCCCTGATAGCCGCTGCCCGCCGGACGAGGCTCACGATTGCCTTGATAACCACCCTGATTGTTACCCTGATAGCCGCTTCCTGCCGGACGATTGCCTTGGTATCCACCCTGATTGTTACCCTGATAGCCGCTTCCTGCCGGACGACTTCCCTGATAACCACCCTGATTGTTACCCTGATAGCCGCTTCCTGCCGGACGATTGCCTT
>JAVXIV010000195.1:0-4019 GCA_036785645.1 Hungatella sp. | reverse complement strand
GCAAAAAACTCCATATACTCCATGACCTTCAGATTATCATACACCCCAAAAGAGTCCGGTACATATCCAATCTTCTCTTTCAGTTTTTGCGGCTGATGAATCGCATCAATTCCATCAATGAAAACGGTTCCGCTGTCAGGCAGAAGCAAACCGATCATCGCCTTGATGGTGGTCGTCTTGCCGGCTCCGTTGGGTCCCACAAATCCATAGAGTGCCCCGTCTTCAATCGTCATATCAAGACCGTCCAGCGCGGTCATCTTTCCATAGTTCTTTTTTAGTTTTTCGATCTTTAACATCAAGATTCCCTCCCCACAATATTTAATACAGGGAGAATAATATCCCAATTGTATTCCGATACATTGCCATAGAGATATTTGATTGTAATCGTATTGCCGGGAGATAAATAAGAGTGCAGCTCCGCTCCGGCATAAACATTCTTATTTTCATCCATTTTATCATAATTTCCAGTATTATGGTTATAAAAATAAATACTTCCCATAAAAGTTGTCAAGCTGCTTGCTTTCCCCGTATTGGTAAATTGTTCTGAAATTTTGTCAAAAAACAGCGTTTCAATCTCGACATCATTGCCCAGTGAATATTCCAATACCAAAGGATCCAGTCCGTACAGAGAATTGCTGGCAGCATCATAGTTACCACTGACAACCGTAGGTTTCTTCATCAATGCCGAGCGATATATGATTCCCTCCTCTGCGGGATAAACATTGATCTGCGAAGACACGACCGTTCTTCCGGCCACTTCGCTCGATTCGATATGCACCGGATTCTGATCGGCATTCGCGCAGACCCCTACCACTCGCGCATTCTGTGTATAGGATGAAGCCGATTGATTTAAGTAAAAGATCAATAGATTGGTTCTCTCGAGTGCCCTCATATAGTTTTTGTCTGTAATATCCGGTTCTTTATATTGATCGCTTCCGGTGATTTTCTCTGCCACCCGGTCTGCATGATAAAGTGGATATTCCAGCACCTCTAGTTCGTCCAGAGATTTTGTCTCCCCTGGCTGCATATCTCCCAACAGAACCATCTTGTCATAAAGCAGTACTGCCGCATCTTCCACCGGTACTGTAAAGGAGTTCGTAATGGTTCCCCTGATCTTACCTTCCTGCATCTCGATTTCTCCGGTAAATCCGATATGATCTTTGTTATCTTCTATTTTCTCTAACTGAAAATATTTGGGATCAAAAGCAGTGACATTCTGCGCCCGAATCTTAGTCATCTCTCCCTGATAATCAATGGCAACCTTATAGGCTTCATCCCCCTTGAATTTTGGTATCGCCGTCATCTCATAATAATAACTTCTGGTAATTGGCTTCACAGTATAGCTGGAATCCAGCGATACCTCAAACGGCTTGTTATCCGGTGTCTGCATATTCAAATACGTAGATTCACTGATGGATTCCTCCGAAGTCTCTAAGAATCTGGCATAGGTATAAAAGGTATCTTGAAATCTGGTCTTACTTCCCATCAAGTAGATAATTCCGGTAAAAAGCAACGATAAAATAACAATCCCACTGCGATAGAATTTCTGAAGCTCTCTCTGCTTTAAGAAGATATAAAGTCCCGGACCGATGAGAATAATATAGATCATAATCTCCATCACATAGAGTGAAAGATTGGGCAGACGATCCACTTTACCTGTGTTGATCATGCTCTTCACAGACCAGTACTGATCCGAATTACCACTATAGGTTGCCTCTGCCAAGCGATTGATCCTTGCCTCACCCAATACATTGGTCAACAAGGTATCCATATAGGAAGGGTTATTGAGGCAAAAATCTCCAATATCTGCAAAATCATAAGCCGCTGCCGCAATGATGCCCTGCGAATAAGCAACGGAAGATAACAGTGCCAGTTGATCATAGGAAAAGATCACATTGGCTCCACTCAGAGAAAAATCGGCACAGGAAATGGTTAACTCGGCACTGCCCGGTCCCTCCAGTGCATAATCCTGACCCATATCAATCGTTCTGATAGTAGGGGAATCATAGGATTGATCTAAAAGTTCAGGGGCAAAGCGCCCCAGTGTATCATCCACACGTGCACCGGTTCCCAAGATCATCACACCGCCGCTTCGTACCCATTCCACCAGAACTTGACTCTGGCGCTCCGAAAGATCTCGGATCTTATAGTCACTGACCAGCAGTACATCTACCAGATTCAGGCCCACCTCATCCGTCGGAAAATTCTCCGTATTGAGTTCAATGGTTCTGGTTCTCAGCATACTGTAGTCTACACCTATTCCATTGAGATACCGAAGCCGTTCCGGAGAATCACTCAAAACTCCAATGAAGAGTTCCGGCACCTCCAAACTCACATTCAGCTTGATTCTCTTATGAATCACTCGATTACCTGCTTCGTCCACCAGATTGACAAACAATTGATCAATACGGTTGCCCAGAGGAATATCCACAATCTTCTGAGTCGTGGCTCCCGCATCAACCGAGATCGGATAGTTATACTGATAAATATCATAATCCGATTCCATGGAGAGCACTTGCAGCTGTCCCACAAACGGCCGGTCTTTTTCACCGGTCAACGTCACTTGAACCGGAATATAGCGGCCACCTTTGGCTGCATCATCATAGCCATAGGAGACCTCCATCCGGATAGAGCTGTCCGGAAGAAACAGGGCTTCTGTAGAAGCCGGTGTCTCCTGTGCACGGATCGGAGAAATTGCCAGAAACACGAAAAGTACGGTGAAAGCCCAAGTCGCAGCGATCGTTCTTCTCTTTGACGTTCCTTGCTTTGACGTTTTCATCTTCAAAGTGCTCACCCCGGCTTTCCGAAATTCTCTTTATTAATATCAAAATCTACTTTTAATTGAATCGTAAATACCGTACCTTTGATATCACTGGTTACCCCAATGGTACCTCCGTGCATATCCACGATATTCTTGGCAATCGCAAGTCCCAATCCGGTACCTCCCGTGTTGGTAGAGCGAGACTGTTCCACCCGATAAAACTTCTCAAAAATCATCGGCAGCTCATCCTCCGGAATCACATAGCCATAGTTTGTCACCGAAATCGTAACCAGAGACTCATCTGCAAGCACCTTAACCAAAATTCGTTTTCCTTCTGCTCCATATTTGATAGCATTATTGATCAAATTGTCAAACAGTCTGGCTAACAGATTGCCATCTGCAGAAATAATCTTCATCGGCACATTGCTCTGTAACTCATAAGAGAGATTCTTCTCCGCAAAGTTTGGATAGAATTCCTCTAAAAGCTGGCTTAATAATTTGATCAGATCCACCTTGCCCGGTTTCATAGAAATTCTGCCGCAGTTGAGCTTCGTGAAACCAAACAGATCTTCAATCAGCTTCTCCAGCCTTTTGGCCTTGGTAAAGGTGATGTTTATGTACTTTTTCTGCATCTCCGGCGGCAGCTCCGTCGGTCCGGAAAGCAGTTCCAAATAACCGATAATCGAAGTCAGCGGTGTACGCAGATCATGTGCCACATTGGTGATCAACTCATTCTTGGTTCGCTCTGACTCTCGTTCCTTGTCCATCAGCTCGCGGATATCTTCTACCATCTTGTTTAGGTTGGAAGCCATGCCGGAGAATTCATCATCACCGACCACTTCAATCATCGTGTTGAGATCCCCTTCAGAAATATTCTGCATCGCCGCAGAAATCTTGGCAATATAACGCATCGACTTCTCCTGAAGCAGCAAAAATGTGATCGCAAAAATAACGATTCCGATGATCACATAAAACATGGTCACCGGAGAAGTGGGTTGGTAAAAAACAGACAGAAAAGAATCCTCGCTGCCTTCTTCATATGCATACCTTCCAATCATCGAAAGATTGGTAATCAGAAACACCTCGATCAAGCAAGTAACTACCGTACTGTATATAATATTGGCGATCACCTTCGTGTGAAAGCGCCGACTCATATCACTTTTCAATTTTGTATCCTACCCCCCACACCGTGGTAATAATTTTGTTCTGTCTGCTATCCTCCTGCATCTTGCCGCGCAGGCGTCTGATATGTACCATA
>JAVXIV010000194.1:0-4118 GCA_036785645.1 Hungatella sp. | reverse complement strand
GTCGCAGAGGGGATTTGCAGTCTCTGGCACTATGCCTATCCGGCAGGTGGGGCATCGGAAATACGAACCCATATGAGGATCAGTGCATCCGGTGAATTACAGCATGAGACTGGAATGATGGGACTGCTGATGCACATACGAGAATACAATCCGGTATTTCGTTTTTTGATCTCCGATAGGGAGCAGAATCAGGTGAAGACACCGAGCGATCCGGCCTATGGAAATTATATCGTGCAGCAGAGGGAGAAAGCACATGTAGTTTCGCCGACTGCACTTCCGAAAGAACAAATAGAATCGGAGATCGAGACTAAAGTAGCGGCAGACATGCAGGAGGATATCCTGCCTGCAGCACCATCGGTCGAACGAATACAGGAAAAAACAGTACTGCCCATATTGGGATCGCAATATGTTATGGAGCAATTGGCAGACTATGATTTCCTGATGAAGCATTTTTACAACATTCATTCTTCTACAACTGCGGGAAGGCAGGAGATGAGTGCGAAGCAACTGTTAGAAAAGGATCTGACCCTGCATACCGATGCAAGTCAGCCTCAGATTCTCATTTACCACACGCATTCACAGGAAAGTTATGCAGATTACGGAGTGGATCAGCCGGATGCGACGGTAGTGGGAATCGGAAATTATCTGACAGAACTTTTACAGAAAAAAGATTATAATGTGATTCACCATACCGGAGTCTACGATCTAAAAAATGGTCAATTGGATCGCAATAAAGCTTATACCTATGCCCTGGATGGAATCACCGGTATTTTACAAAAATATCCATCCATTGAAGTAGTATTGGATCTTCACCGCGATGGTGTGAAAGAAAGTTTACATATGGTTTCCGAGGTGAATGGCAAACAAACAGCACCTATCATGTTTTTTAATGGTATGAGCCAGACTCCGTCCGGAGCGATTGCCTATCTGCCAAACCCTTATAAAGAAGATAATCTTGCCTTTAGCTTGCGTATGCAACTGGATGCGGCAGCATATTATCCGGGATTCACAAGAAAAATTTATCTAAAGGGGCTTCGCTACAATCTGCATCTGCGGCCTAAATCAGCACTTGTTGAAGTAGGTGCTCAAACCAATACTTATGCAGAGGCGCGTAATGCGATGGAACCTTTCGCAGAACTTTTAGATAGGGTGTTGCAAGGCGATTAAAAAAATGTTATATTTCTTAAGATAGAAGAAACAAGAGATAGAAGAAACAAGATGGCGGATAGCGTCTGTTTAGAAAAGAGGACAATCGATGGCAACTGTTGACCAAAGTAAGATTCGTAATTTCTGCATTATCGCACATATCGATCATGGGAAGTCAACCCTTGCGGACAGAATTATAGAAAGAACGGGTCTCCTGACCAGCAGAGAGATGCAGTCTCAGATTCTGGATAATATGGATCTGGAGCGAGAACGCGGAATCACAATTAAGGCTCAATCCGTGCGTACCGTATATCGAGCACAGGACGGAGAAGAATATATCTTCAATTTGATTGATACACCCGGGCACGTAGATTTTAACTATGAGGTTTCCAGAAGCCTGGCAGCCTGCGATGGCGCAATTTTAGTCGTGGATGCGGCTCAGGGCATAGAAGCACAGACTTTGGCCAATGTCTATTTGGCATTGGATCATGGTCTGGACGTCTTTCCGGTGATCAACAAGATTGATTTACCCAGCGCAGATCCGGATCGTGTAGAGGCAGAGATCGAAGATGTCATTGGTCTGGAGGCACACGATGCACCCAGAATCTCTGCGAAGACCGGACTCAATATCGATGCAGTTTTAGAATGCATCGTAGCAAAAATTCCGGCGCCGGTGGGGGATCCGGAGGCTCCGCTGCAGGCATTGGTATTTGATTCTCTATATGACTCCTATAAAGGGGTGATCATCTTCTGCCGTATTAAGCAGGGACGCGTCAAAAAAGGTACGGTGATTCGGATGATGGCGACCGGTGCGGAAGAAGAAGTGGTAGAAGTGGGTTATTTTGGCGCAGGGCTGTTCATACCCTGTGAAGAACTGAGTGCCGGAATGGTAGGCTATATTACGGCCAGCATTAAGAATGTGAAAGATACTTCCGTTGGAGATACCATTACCGATCAGAACCATCCCTGTGAGAGTCCACTGCCCGGTTATAAGAAGGTTACCTCGATGGTATACTGTGGTCTGTATCCGGCAGATGGTGCCAATTACAGTGATCTGCGGGATGCGTTAGAGAAATTGCAGCTTAACGATGCTTCGCTGTTCTTTGAAGCCGAGACTTCCATCGCGTTGGGCTTTGGTTTCCGCTGCGGATTCTTGGGACTGCTCCATCTGGAGATTGTACAGGAACGTTTGGAACGGGAATACAACTTGGATCTGGTGACAACCGCTCCCGGAGTTATTTATCATGTATATAAGAAGAACGGAGATCGCATTGAATTAACCAATCCCTCGAATCTGCCGGATCCTTCTGAGATTGAATATATGGAAGAACCCATTGTCAGTGCAGAGATTATGGTGACCACGGAATTCGTAGGGTCTATTATGAAGCTTTGTCAGGAACGGCGCGGTGTTTATCTGGGGATGGAATATATGGAGACAACCAGAGCACTGCTTCGTTATGAATTGCCGCTTAATGAGATCATCTATGATTTCTTTGACGCGTTGAAGTCTCGTTCCAAAGGATATGCATCTTTTGATTATGAGATGAAAGGGTACGAGCGTTCTGAACTGGTGAAACTGGATATCTTGATCAATAAAGAAGAAGTCGATGCGCTCTCCTTTATCGTACATGCAGAATCTGCTTATGATCGCGGCAGAAGAATGTGCGAAAAGTTAAAGGATGAGATTCCAAGACACCTGTTTGAGATTCCGATTCAGGCAGCGATTGGCAGCAAGGTCATTGCCCGTGAGACAGTCAAAGCCATGCGGAAAGACGTATTGGCTAAATGCTATGGCGGAGATATTTCCCGTAAAAGAAAACTTTTGGAGAAACAGAAGGAAGGCAAGAAGCGGATGCGCCAAATTGGCAATGTAGAGATTCCGCAGAAGGCATTCATGAGCGTATTGAAATTAGACGAGGAATAGGCGGCAGATGAGACAACCTTTGGAACTTTATATTCATATTCCATTTTGTGCAGAGAAATGTGCTTATTGTGATTTCCTGTCGGCTCCGGCACATGAGCGCGTCCGACACGCATATGTGGAACAATTGATTGAAGAGATTCGTATGCAGAGTGCTTCTTACGAACAATACGGTGTTACAACCGTATTCATCGGGGGAGGCACTCCTTCTGTCTTGCAGGAAGAAGATATGGCGCAGATTTTAGCACAGCTTCATGATTGTTTTGCGATCGATTCGAAGGCGGAGATCACGATAGAAATCAATCCGGGAACCGTGAATGCAGGAAAACTGGAGGTGTACCAAGCCGGTGGAATCAACCGCATCAGCATCGGACTGCAGTCGGCGGATGACCGGGAACTGAAAACTCTGGGACGTATTCATACCTATGATGAATTCCTAAAGACGTATGAGCGAGTGCGGATTGCGGGATTTACCAATGTCAGTGTGGATCTGATGTCGGCACTTCCGGGACAGACTCTGGCTTCTTGGAAATCCACCCTTAGAAAGGTGCTCATGTTAAAGCCGGAACATATCTCAGCTTATAGCCTGATCATTGAAGAAGGCACTCCATTCTATGAACGATATCATGACCATCCGGAATTACTGCCGGGTGAAAAGGAAGAACGTGAGATTTACTATGCTACCGGAAAACTTCTAAAAGAGCAGGGATATGAACGCTATGAGATCTCTAATTATGCCAAGCCGGGCTATGAATGTCGCCATAACATCGGTTACTGGACCGGAATTCCATATCTGGGTTTGGGATTGGGGGCTTCTTCTTATGTTGAAGGCTGTCGTTTTCAGTGTGAGTCTGATTTGAAACGCTATCAAGCCATCCGTATGCGGGAGACGTTGGCGGAAGAAAAGTTGCATCCGGAACGTGAGGAATTATCACAGAAAGCGCGTATGGAAGAATTTATGTTTTTAGGACTTCGTTTAATAAAAGGTGTTTCCGGTTATGAATTTATGGAACGATTTGGTCAGAATATGTGGAATATTTATGGGGAAGTG
>JAVXIV010000193.1:0-4168 GCA_036785645.1 Hungatella sp. | reverse complement strand
TAGCATAGTGCATTGGAGATTACCAATGTTTTTCAAATTTTTGTTAAATTCATGTTAAATCTAATTTACTGGCTTTTTTTAGATGAATCCAATATAATTACTTCAGCAGGCGCTTTTCCCTATTCCACACGTAACTTCACACAAAGGAGCACTTTATGTTTTCTGACGTTCATATGCATACAGAATTTTCCGGAGATTCCCATACCCCGACAGCGACGCAGATCGAACAAGCCATCTCTTTGGGCATGAAAGAAATCTGCATCACCGAACACCACGATTATGATGTCCATAGCGAAACCGACTTTATCTTGGATCTGGATTCTTATCTTCCTGCTATGAAGAAACTTCAAGCAATCTATGCAGATCGTATTCGAGTCAATATCGGCATTGAACTGGGTTTGCAGCTTCATATTAAGAGCTATTTGGATCACCTGATTCTGCAATATCCCTTTGATTTCATCATCGGTTCCTGTCATTTCATTGATGGTATAGATCCTTTTTATCCGTCTTTTTTTGAAGGACGAACCGAACAGGAAACCTATGAACATTTTTTTGACGTCACACTGCAGCGAATCCGTCAAATGGACTGTTTTGACGTGCTGGGGCACTTGGACTATATCGTCCGCTATGGTCCCAACCAAAATAGAGATTATACTTATGAAGCCTACCAAGAATACATTGATCCAATCTTAGTTGCCTTAATTGCACGCGGAAAAGGATTGGAATGTAATACCGGTGGCTTCAAATACAAGCTCGGTCATCCCAATCCTTGCGAAAAGATTCTGACACGCTACCGCGAACTGGGCGGTGAGATCCTGACCATTGGTTCAGATGCACATAAACCAAACGAAATCGGCTATGAATTTGACAAATTAAAAGAACTCCTGCTACATTGTGGATTCCGCTACTATACTGTATTTCATCAGAGAAAACCGGACTTTTTCAAGCTGTGATCTGACACAGCGTCCAGAGATGACTGCGACAATCCCCTTTATAAAGAAATACCGCCTCTTGCCCGCGCCCTTCGGTCTCGTATTGACTGCAGTACCGGCACCAGAAAGATAGCAACTAAACCACCTGCGAATCCATTATTGTAAAGATTCATTCCGCCATGCAGCATCCCAACGTTCAATGCCACAGAGGAATGTAGAAATCCGGCTAGGATTCCGGCTGCAATACCAAACTCCCCTGCAATCGGCGCCAATGTGGTAGAAAGCAGCAATGCCAAAATGGCAGACGGATCGGTAATATTCCAGAGTTTAGTCAAAGCTGCGATCCAAACTCCCAGCATGACCGGGGAAATATTGCGAAGATGTTTTCCCGTAGCACTAAAACCCACGACTGTAAAAATCCCCCCGATCGTCGGACCATTTAAATCGCCTCCGATCAGCAACAGAAATGTCATCGTAAACAAACCATTGATCCCCATATTGAGTAGGGTGGCCGCCATACCGTCGGATTTTAGGTAATCCGTTCCGGATATCCCGTATGACTTTAGAATATTGCGATACCCCGTCACAGCAGCTCCGCGAGAACACAGGAGTGCAATCAGAATCATTCCGACAAACAGCACCCCCAATAGACCGGTAAACAGCGGATTGTTGCCGGTGGACCAGATCAGTCTGGACTCTGTCTCGATCCCAAAAGATCTCAGCACCGACACTACCATCGTTGCGATGATACCCGCAGAAAAGCCCACATTGTAGAGGGAATATCCCTGATGTGCATAATGCACATGAGTGGACAAGGGCGGCAGCACAAAACCAATCATAATTCCGACAGCTACGCTCAAAAGGAAACGAAGCAGAAACGGAAGCGACTCAATCTGCATCATTTGCGTAATAATCGGAGAAAGGCAGGTTCCATAAAAACCGATGTAGATATAGCGTGAAACCGAGGTTTTATGATATCTTGCATAGAGACACACACCCAGCAAGATCAGCCAGATATTTAATACATTTTTCCCGAACAAAGAGAAGCCAAACATCAAAAAACTGGAGGTGATGGTATGACCATCCATATCCATCCCCAGAAAATACACAATCGCAATACTCACCAGCGTCAATATCCCGGCATTGATTAGTGCCGCGCCAATGCCTCCAATCACAAAATAATCCGTAATCAGGAAATCCGGTTCTCGGATAATCCGCACCAATCCCAAACCAATCTCCGCCACGGGCTGCAGCACAAAACCCGCCAAAATAAAATAGGTTGGAACCAGAGCCAGAATCAAAAATTTTGTTTTCCTAGACAGTGTCCTGTCCTCCCTCATAAATACCCTCCTCTTTGATGCATTTCCTGATCCACAAATATGAGATAATTATAACTGCTTATCCCATCCAGAGCAAGAACTTATTTTATAACAGATCCATCAAAAAAACTGACTTTGTCAAATCCCGGTTTATTTTTCGTGGAATATCTGGTATACTGAGAGGCAAAACAAGCTTCTGCATAACGGTAAAATGTCGGGAGGATATTCCATTGAAACTAAAAATGAAACAGCTATTTATGAGCTCTTTACTTTGCTTGGGCACTGGCTCCATATTATATGTTTTTGTGAGGGAAAGAGATCTTTCGGTGCGCCTAACGGTCATTGCTGCAACCTTACTCTTTGCAGCTTTAGTTTTGTATGGGGCTTACCAAAATCATAACTCGCGGAAGATATTGCTCAATGAGCGCGATCATTTGCGCGATATTTTAGACCACATCCCACTTCCGCTTTTCATCACAAATAAAGATCGCGGCTTGAATTTTCTCAACGCTGCTGCGCTGGACTTATTTCAATGTGAAGAAAACCTCCTAGGGCGTCCATGTCACTGCCTGAACACCTGTATTTGCAATACACCGGAGTGTGCGATTGAACAAATGCAGCAAACAGGCAATAAACGCACCTACTATGAGACCGATGGAAGAACCTATATGGTCAGCACAGCAGAATTAGAGATTGGTGCTGCACAAGATGGACGGTATATCGAACTGATTGAAGATATCACGGATGTCGTAGAAGCCAAAAAGCAATTAGAAGAAAAAACGATTGAGTTGGAAACCATGTCTGAAAATTTAATCGGCGGTATTCTGATTACAACCATGGAGGAGGGTTATCCCGTCATTCGCTGCAATCAGGGATACCGGGAGATGACAGGACGGACAGAGGCACAAATCATAGGTCACCGTGCCATGCAATGGGTCTTACCGGAGGACTCCGCCCGCTTAAATCACAAGATTGAAGAGCAGTTGGCAATCGGCAATCAAGTCAGCTTAGAGCATCGCCTGCACGTTGAAAACGGTACACTGCTCTGGGTAGCATTACGCGGAAAACGCACCACTCTGCGAGGACAAGAGGCAGGTGTTTGGATTTTGACGGATATCAGCAATACCAAAGAGGCCGAACTGGCACTCCGGATTGATGAAGAGCGCTACCGAATCGCCATGCAGAGCACCGAAGACATCATCATCGACTACGATATGAAAACTCAGATCATGTACCACTCTTCCAAAGCAAAAGACATCTATGGTCTACCGGAACTGATGGAACATATGCCCCAGAGTATTTTAGACAACGGAACGGTACTTGAGGAGTACAAAGAAGTGTACTTGGACTTATTCCGGCAATTATCCGACAATGTCAAAAATTGTACCTGCGTCTTAAAGGCACGAGCCGCAGATGGCCGCATCCTCTGGAACCGTCTGACCTTTACGGCAATTTTTGACGACGATGGCAACACCGCCCACGCAATTGGAATATTACAGGATATCACAAAAGAAAAAACCATTGAATTGCAGCAGCAGCGCGAAGCACGATATCTGGCCATTAGCAGTCAGGACAGCAATTTCTACTATGAGGCAGATCTGACCAACCAACGTTTTTTGTCAGGCCATGAAAGTGCTGTGCAGACCTATTGTGAAGATTCCTCCGCAGATGATTTTGATACCATATTGGAACTGCTTCTATCCCATATGGTTTATGAAATGGATCGTGAGCTTATGCGTGCACAAGTCAGCATTAAAACGCTTACCGCAAGTTATCAGGCCGGTATACCACACACCAACGTAGAATATCGGCGAATGATCGGTGATGCTCTCATCTGGTCAGAATGCTCCATACAATGTTTCTTGGATGCCGAAAGCGGCAATTTGGGGAGGGATACCGTAGCCGTGCTTGAGACTG
>JAVXIV010000192.1:0-4178 GCA_036785645.1 Hungatella sp. | reverse complement strand
TCCGCCCATCTTGGGCAGCATCGCCACTCCCTGTGCAAGCCAGGTATACATCCCTGCGGTTCCCACGGCTGCCACGGACTCTGCCCCAACTCTTCCAATCCATGCCATATCGGTCAGATTATAAGCCATCTGCACCAGAGAAGTTGCCATGATCGGAAGTGCAAGTCTCGTCAAAGACGTAAAAATCGGTCCATTTAATAAGTCAATATTCTTTTTCATGTTTTGGATGCCCTTATCTTCTAGTTCTTATATTCTCACATAGCGGCGAAACGTATAACAGAGATTGAAGTAGGTCTCTTCTTCACTCTCCAGATCCATCTTCCAGTCCTTCCGTTGATCCAAATTCATAATCAATATAAGTGACATGCACCACATCTGCATAGGGCAGGAACTGCTCATAAACGCTCTGTCCGCCGATGATGAAAATATCTTCTGAATGATATTTCTTAAGTTCCTCCAAGGTCTCTTCTAGGCTATGGCAAACGGTCGCACCTTTGATCTGAAAATCCGGATCTCCGGATAATACCAGATTGGTTCTTCCATAGAGTGGTTGTCCCGCCGGGAAACTCTCCCAGGTGATGCGCCCCATGACGATCACTTTTCCCAAGGTCTCCTGACGAAACATCTGCTGATCCGTCGGAATGGTGACCAACAGATGTCCGCCCAGACCAATCGCCCAATGTTCATCCACTGCCACAATCATGTTCATAATGGTTGATCCGTTTCTGCTGTAATCAATTCTCCGGCATAAGGAAGGGTTTGAATCCAATCACAGAAGGTGTGCCATTCTGCAAGCTTATGGCTTTTTCTGGAAGCATAGATATTGATCAGTGTCTCGTAGTTGCAGGAACAGGTTCGCATCTGATGATAACTAGATGGTAATAATTGAATCAAATCATACCAATCACTTTTGTTCTTGTCAGCGAGATAACGAAGACGAATCGTTTCCAATTGTGCTACAATGGTATTCATAAATGCCAGAGTATCCGGTGTCATATGATCATGGCTGAAATCCTCCATGGTAAATGGTTTACTGTGGATCTTATGCATCGTGCTGGTGGAGTTGGCTACCGTAGCTACCTTGTATGTGTCGTATTCCTTCCACCAGTACAAAGGTGCGGTAATATCTACCGAAACAAAAATCTGACGAAGGAATTTACGGTGGTCGCTTCCCGCCATATAAAGCCGCTTCGCAAGGCTCAAATCATTGGGGCCCAATGTATAATTTCCGGCTTCATCATAGCTGCTGTCCATTCGTTCCCAACTATTCATCGGGTTTCTGGCTCCCCGCATCGCATTCTCAAAATTCATAACACTTGTTCGTTCCAGTACTATCATATTGCTAACCTGCCTTTTCTCATATGCATCTATTATATAGAATCTATCGGAGATACACAATGCTTATTTTATAACTGCATGCTGCGGACACCAAAAATACTTCCCATCCTGCAGTTTGACGACGGATATTGCTGACGTATCTTTTCCGTCAGTAGCAATCCATCCATATAAGGCATCCGAATATCCGTCAAGACCACATCGGGTTCCAGAATTTCAATCTTTTCATTCCCTTCAGCCCTGTCGTTTTATGATAACTGATAAAGCAAAGCATTGCAAATCGCCGCGGCTACATTGCTTCCGCCCTTTCGCCCTCTTGCCACGATATAGGGCACATCCAAAGAAAGAATCAATTCTTTGGCAGCCACCACATTCACAAATCCCACAGGAACACCAATGATGAGTTTAGGATGCAGGACTCCCGTAGAAATCAGTTCCTGTAAGCGAATCAAAGCCGTAGGTGCATTGCCGATGGCAAAGATGCAATCCCGCCCCAGGGCGGCTGCCTTATTCATACTTGCACTCGCCCGTGTCGTCCCAAGTTTTTTTGCCTCGGCTGCCACATCCGGATCTGCCATAAAGCAATAGACCTCACTGCCGGTTTTTACCAGTGCAGCTCGATTAATTCCGGCTTTTCCCATATTCGTATCCGTGATAATGGGAGTTCCCTGCCGTAAAGCTTCCAATGCTTTTTGTACGGCATGTTCGGAAAAAGTCAATTGCTCTGCATAGTCAAAATCTGCAGTTGTATGAATCACTCGTTTGATGACTGCTTCAAACTCCGGATCCAAATGACGGTCTCCCAGTTCCTGACCAATGATTTCGAAACTTCTTTTTTCAATTTCTTCGGGAAGTACAGATTCCAGTCTCATATTGTTCTCCTGATTCCTAAGATGTCATAAATCTGTTTCATATCCAGATGTCTGCGGAGTTCCTCCGCCAATTTCTCATACTGTTCTTCCTTATAGGACGCATAATCAAAGGAAAGCACCTCTTCTTCACAGCCTTTTTTCTGCAATAATGCCGTTACGAGGATATGTGCAATATCCGGTTCGTCAAAGATTCCATGCACATAGGTTCCATAGATCGAACCATAAACCACCCCATCCATTTTAAGGCGTTTGGAATCCGACTGTGACTCCATCAAAAAAGTCAAGGGATTTGCAATTCCTTCATAATCCAAAGGTTCCATATATTTTGTTTGACCCATATGGATCTCATAACCTTCCAGTTGGTGACCGGAAAGTGCCTGAAAGATACCACTCACCTCTCCAAAAGCGCCGCTGACTCTGGTTTTTGTTTTTTCGTTTTCATAAATCGTGGTCACCGGAAGAAGCTGCATTCCGCGCACCTCATTTTGATTGACTGCACTCTCCAGATGTGCTTCATCTAAAAGTGTCTGCCCCAACATCTGGTACCCTCCGCAGATTCCAAAGATGGGGATGTCTTTTGCTGCCAGCTTTTGCACCGCCGCCTCTAATCCATTTTGACGCATCCAGAGGAGATCGGCAATCGTGCTCTTGGTTCCCGGAAGCAGGATCAGATCCGGCGTACCCAGTTCCCGCACGGAAGCTACATAGCGAAGACTCACCTGAGGCATAGCAGCAAACACCTGAAAATCTGTAAAATTAGAAATTCTTGGCAAATGAATCACTGCAATATCCACCAAGCTATGTTTCTTATTTCCCATAAACGAATCGCTCAAACTATCTTCTGCCTCCAGATCAACCTCAAGATAAGGTGTCACTCCGATGACCGGAATCCCGCAGAGTTCTTCTATCATCTGAACCCCGGAATCCAAAATGGTTTTGTCTCCTCGAAATTTATTGATCACCAGTCCCTTAATCCTTGCCCGTTCGGATGCTTCTAGCAACATCACGGTACCATAAAGCTGTGCAAAAACTCCCCCGCGGTCGATATCTCCCACTAAAATCACCGGTGCATCTACCAATTCCGCCAAACCCATATTCACAATATCCACACTTCGCAGATTGATCTCAGCCGGACTTCCCGCACCTTCGATCACAATAATCTCATATTCTTCTTCCAGCCTGTGATAAGCCTCTAAAATCACCGGTATCAATTGTTTCTTATACGCAAAATACTCTCTGGCTGACTGATTGCCCCGATGGATACCATTTACAATCACTTGAGAACCCACATCAGTCGTCGGCTTTAAGAGAATTGGATTCATATCCACGCTTGGAACAATGCCCGCAGCTTCTGCCTGTACCACCTGTGCACGTCCCATCTCCAGACCGTCCTGCGTGATGAAGGAATTAAGTGCCATATTCTGTGATTTAAACGGTGCTGTCCGATAACCATCTTGTTTAAAGATCCGGCATAATCCGGCTGTCAGCAAACTCTTTCCCGCGTTGGACATCGTGCCTTGTATCATGATTACTTTCGCCTTGTTCATGGATTCCCTCATTACCTTCTCTTATTCTATCCAAGCAATCCCGTCAAACAAACCAATGCCAGAATTGCAGTGACCAGTACCAGTTGATTCGCCCGCCTGATATCTTCCGACTCGATCGGATGCAAATCATCCCCAATGGTCGGTTTGTGATGTAAAACCCCAAAATAATAGGCATCTCCGCCTAATTGGATATCCAAGGCTCCTGCACACACGGATTCTGTCTGTGCGGAATTGGGACTTTGATGCTGCCTGCGATCTCTCCGATAAATGCGAATGGCATTGCCGGCATCCATTTTGAGCAAAAAAGCAGCAGCAATCATAAAGAATGCAGACAACCTAGACGGAATGAAATTCACCAGATCATCCAGTCGTGCCGCCGCTCGCCCAAAGTTTTGGTAGGTTTCATTTTTATAACCAATCATCG
>JAVXIV010000191.1:0-4185 GCA_036785645.1 Hungatella sp. | reverse complement strand
CTGCGGTAGCATGAAATACCACAACATGGCTGCTAAGCGGCGGCATTGCATTTAGCGAAAATCCGGTATTGGGATTTGCTGCGCCATTCGGAATGCTGTCCACCGTCACACTGCCTCCCACAAAAATCAAGGAAGGGTCGAGTACATCTTGGAACGTAACCGGATTTGCAGTATCCGTAGACGAATGATTGGTCACGGTCACGGTGATGGTCACGTCATCACCCGGATGAATGACTGCAGGAGCCGCAATCTTCTTGAGGGTCAGTATATTCTGAATGCGAACCCGGAACAACTGTATATCATCAATGAGATAGTCATTACCGGCGGCACCCGGGCCTTCACTCAAAATTCGAACGGTAATATTACTGTTGGCACCTGTGTTAAACAAAAATCCATTTTGATACCATACCGGAATCGGTGTAGATGCAATGGCATTCACCGTTTGGAAGAAAATCTGATTTCCACCTGCATCCAATACCTCCAAAGCAAGATTCGGCTTTGCAAAACCGGTAGACAGGTCAATAAGATTCATGATCCATGCAGTCAACGCATATTCACTGTTTTTAGTAACGGCAACGGGCTGCGTGAAAATTGCTGCACCCGGATTGGAGCCATCCACCAAAATATAGCGTCCCGTTTCTAGCATCGTAGTGTGATCCGATACCGCCCACCACGGAAAGCGAGAGGTTCCGCGTGTATTCATAATCGTATAGTAACCATCGATCGGTAGCGTACTGGTGGTATAGGTGAAACCCGGGGTCACACCGGTGTAAGGATCCGACGGTAATGTGGAGTTGATCACTTGGCCTGCGGGATAGGTGCCCCAAGTGCCATCATCGGCAGCAGTAATCAGATTTCCGCCTACAAAAGATACTCCGGCAAACGTAATTGCCTTATTGCCAATCGGTGCATCATAAAAATTCTGTGCAGTCAGATTGCTGCTGCTCACCGTGATCTTTAGCAGGTTTGGGGAAAGAGCATTGAGTTTATCTGCCAATGCCGGAGGAATGACCGGAACTGCGGACAGTGGTGGTTCTGCCTCCGGTGGCTGTGCCATAGCAGCCGCCGATGCAAAGTTCACCGGTGTCACCACACCGGAAGTACCCCACGATTCAATCAGATCATAATTTCCGGGCAGGACGTTCGTAAACATATAGAAGCCTGTGGCATCGGTCAGTGCTACCGCACCGATTCCACTACCGGGATTATAAAGTGCCACCGGAACATTGGGAATTCCTGTTCCGGGAACAGAAGAAAACGTTGGGTCATAATATACGAACCCAGATACGTTTGCCATAATATTTCTCCATTTCCATTTATAGTAAGGAGTTTTGTCTCCATATCCCAGTATATTCCGCTCTTTCCCATTGTGCGACTGTATGACCCTATGGTTTTTTCATCACCATGCCTTAACATATGCAGCTATTTTTTGTACGGTGCTATGAAAATAAAAAAAAGCAGCGGTAAACCATCCTACTGCCTGGTTTATCACTGTTTCTTCTACGAAGCTGATGTCGGGACTCGGACCCGAGACCTCCTCACTACCAATGAGGTGCGCTACCACCTGTGCCACATCAGCATCTGCTCAAGTTCAAGTAAAAGCAAACTTAAGACCTATGTATATTATCACGAGAAAATATTTTTGTCAACTAGTAACCTTTCAAAATTTTTCCTCATAGTGTAAAGTAAAAAAACAATGAGGCATTTTATGGCTGAAAATGACATGTATCGCAGTAACAATCCCAAGCGTAATGCAACAGGAGATTATGGTTTGAGCACCCCGGTTGCTCCGGAAGGCGGAATACCGGCACCTCCCGGTCCGGAAGACTTCCCGGTTCCTCCGATCGCTCCGGACGGTGGATTTCCGATTGCTCCGGATCTGGATTATACCCCGGTTCCTCCGATCGCTCCGGATGGCGGATTTCCGGCGCCTCCGGGTCCCAGCTTTCCAAGTTTTCCCGGATTTCCAAGTTTTCCGACCTTTCCCGGAATTCCGAATCCACCGTCGATTCCACCGGCACAGTCCTTTGGTCAAGTTCGATTCTTAAATGCATCTACCAATTCATTTCCGGTGACCATCTCGATTGATAATACAAACTATGCGGTCAACTCCCGTTTTGGTACTATCACCAATTATGATTGGGTTTCTGACGGATTCCATACCGTTACCGTCCGGCGGGCAACCGGCATGAGAGCTATTTTACTCCAACAAAACTTCCCCTTTAAAGCCAATGAAAAAGTAACGATGGTGCTCGTCGATTCTGCAGGCGGAGGACTGAACATGATTCGGGTCATTGATACCGGCTGCCGCAATCTGCCGCGAAATACCGGTTGTTATCGCATCGCCAATATGTCCTATAGTGGTTCTTCCTACGATCTGATGCTCTATGGTGGGGAAACTGTATTCCGCAATGTCGGTTTTCAGGCAGTCACTTCCTACAAACAGGCAATTACGGACTCCTATCAGTTCTACGTAACCAACAGCAACAATGTTTCGATTATGCGTGAGATCCCAGTCATTGTCATCAGTACCTATCCGGTTTCTTCCATGGTAAACCAGCCACTGGTTTCCTTCCAGGTCGATATCGCAGCCGGCAAGAGCTATACTTCCTATCTGATCGGCAATACTTGGTCGGATAATTCTTTCCGCGTTATGACTGTAGAAGACTAAGTTCAAAAAAGGCCGTATGCCCATCTCAGGTCACAATACTGCCGAGATGGGCATCCACAGCCCTTAGTCTGATATAGATTCTACGAGATGCATCTCATCACCTTCCGAGATCGTACCTCCATGTTTCACCACGGCAAAAACACCTTCTCTGGGCATGATGCAGTCCCCTACCTGTTTGTAGATCTCACAATGAGCATGACATTCTTTTCCAATCTGAGTCATCTCCAGCACGACCCCATTGCATGCCAACACCGTGCCCACCGGAAGGTTTTTAAAATCAAATCCTTCTACAATCAGGTTTTCTCCGAAAGCACCATCCTGAACCTGAACGCCTCTCGCTTTAAATGCATCAATCTGTTCCTTAGAAATCAAACTCACCTGCCTGTGCCAATTTCCGGCATGTGCATCACCTGCAATCCCGAAATTTTCAAGGAACTCTGCTGTGTGAATATTCACTTTTTGAGTTCCGCGTTTCTCGCTGATGCAGATTGCCACTACCTTACCCATCTCAGCCTCCTATCTGTGACATGTTTCGTTCTTCCCTGTCGTCACTCTCTTTTTGTCCAAATTCATGCCCTTGGGGTTTTTTTAAGATTGTCTCCCGAATCAGTTCCACCAAGTCTGCATCCGTGATTCCCTGCTCCATAACTTTCTTGAGATTCACACCTCCCGCAAACTGTAAACAATTTTTGAGTGAACCATCTGCAGTTAAACGAATGCGGTTGCACTGATCACAAAATTTATGACTGATGGCACTGATAAAACCAATCTGACCCTGAAAACCATCTATGGTATAATACACACAGGGACCATTGCCCAGTGGTTTCTCAAAATGCTGCAGCGGACCATAAGCCTCGCTCAAAATCATTTTTAAAGCTTCCTCCGTATACCCGTGTAATTCTTTGCCCAGTCCAATCGGCATCAATTCAATAAAACGCACCGGAAGATTCCGATCTCTGGCCATCCCCGCCATACGAATCACCGTATCTTTGCGGGCCTCTCCTTCCATCGGAACACAATTAATCTTCACATTCACTTGTGGATAACGAAGTGCTTCTTCTAATCCCTCTAAGACACGATCCAAGCACTCATAACGGGTGATCCGAAAGAACTGCTGTGGGTCTAGAGTATCCAGACTGATGTTTACGCCATCAATTCCTGCTCCGGCCAATGCTTCCATCTGCGCTTTTAACAAAATACCGTTGGTTGTCAAAGTGATGTTGTCAATCCCTTCGATCTGTTTTAACTGTTTGATCAGATAGGGCACATCCTTACGTACCAGTGGTTCCCCACCGGTCAGCTTTACCTTGTGGATTCCCAGTTTGGCAAAACATCTGCATAGACGCAAAATCTCCTCATAAGTCAAGATCTGATCATGAGCTAGAGCTGCCACACCTTCTTCCGGCATACAGTATACACATCGTAAATTACACCGATCCGTCAAGGAAATACGGATATAATCAATCGTCCGGTGACAAGAATCTATCATCGCACACCTCCATCTAAAAGCAATT
>JAVXIV010000190.1:0-4211 GCA_036785645.1 Hungatella sp. | reverse complement strand
TTGCGCTATTATCTGCATTCGTCTCCCTGGCCTCCAAGAAGATCTTTAAAAGCATTCATTCAACGCCAGTAAGGCCAATATGTAAATCTTAATTGCCTCCTCAAGTCCGCTTATAGATTGCACCTCATCACAGCCATGTCCTCCTCCATGACCCTTGGGAAGTCCCAGGTTAGAATAATCCTTGGGGATTCCCGGACCAAAGCCTACTGCATTGGGTATAATTCCGGCATAGGTATTGCCACCCATTACATATGATTTTTTTCCATCTTTCATTATCGTTTCATAAGTTTCTATCAATGTTTGAATATACATCGAATCCATATTCCTACTATAACCATCTTTATGAACTGTATTAGCTAATCGAAAACCATATTCTGCCGAAATAGTACTCACTTTATCAAGCAATACTTTCAAATCTGCAGAGGGTGGATAACGAAGATCAAATGTTACATTTATTTTTCCATCAAGAATTCTAATCACCGTACCCGCACAGGAAAGTCTTCCAAAAACAGAGTCACAATCATCAATTCCGAATCCGGTTCCATATCCATCCGCACAGACTAATCCCAGGAATTCCATGCACCTCCTGGTATCAGCATTTAATTGCTTGGCATTTTTAAGAGCATTTCCCAACACTCCGATGGGATTTAAACATCTTTCCGGTGCAGCTGCATGACCTGCTCGGCCTTTTGCTGTAATAATTGTCTTATTTTCATCAAGTTCCAGAATTGACAAATCACTATTCTGCACAGTGATTTGTCCTTCAAACGTAAAAGTTGCTGTATCCGGAATACTATTTGATACCACACCGGCTATCATATCCAAAATTTCTTCTGGTACAAGATCATTGATAAGATTAAAAACACATCTGCCTTTTTCCCCATAGCAAAGCGGAAAAGGGCAATCTGATACAAACGCAAAGTCCGGAGGAGTATATTTTGATAAATAATAAGCTGCATCATCCATTCCGTTTTCTTCGCTGAAACCACAGATCTGGCTTAAGTGATAATTAAGTTTTATTTCTTGATCTTTTAAATATCTCATACTATAAAGCACAGCCAAAGCCGCTCCTTTATTATCCGAAACACCTCTACCTATCAAAAAATCATCTCGACGAGTGCATTTGTAAGGCGGATACTCCCAACCATCTCCTGCCGGTACTACATCTAAATGATTCCATATTTGTATATCCTTTTCTCCACTTCCGTAAGAAATTTTTACGCATCTATACGCACAGTTTTCTGTGTCAAAACCATAGTCATCCGCCAATTTCATCATGCAGTCCGCTGCTTTTGCGCACTCATCGCCATAAATATGAGGTTCTATTCCTACTATAGAAACACTGGGGATTTCTACTTGCATCTTAATATCTTCAAGCAATTGCGCTTCATGTATCGCAATCCATTCATCAATTTTTTCCCAATTTTTAAGTTTCATTTTACCCCTTAATTCCTGTCGAAACAATCCCATCAACTAAATACCTTTGTAACAGGACAAAGATAAATACCAAGGGTAAGAGGGAAAGAATGGACATGGAGAACATTGCGCCATAATCTGATGTTGAGGCCGGATCACAAAATAGCTTAAGTGCCAAACTAATTGGATACATTTCCGATTTATTTACATATAACAATGGTGAAAGGAAATCTTCCCATCGCCAAATAAAGGAAAAAATTCCAGCAGTGATAAGGGCCGGTATCACTAAAGGCAATATAATGCGAAAGAAAATAGCATAATAAGAACACCCATCTATTTTTGCTGCTTCATCCAGTTCTGTAGGGATTCCATTAATAAAATTCATAATCAAATAAACAAAGAAGCCTTGAATTGCAAAACAGTATGGCACAATCAAAGGAATATAGGTCCCTACCCAGCCTAATTTTTGATACCATAAATACTGTGGTATCATTAATACTTGAGCCGGAAGCATCATGGATACTAACATAGCACCAAACAAAAACTTTTTACCTTTAAAGGTACATCGAGAAAAGCTGTACGCTACAAAGGCTGATGAAATGATAGTCCCAATAGTTGCTATTATGGTTATAAAAAAGGAGTTTTTAAAAAACACACCAAACCCGATCTTTCCAAAACCTTTCCATCCATTCACGTAGTTTTGGAGCGTAAAGGACTCTGGAATTAATTTTCCGGCTGTTGTGAAAATTGTATTTGTCTCTTTAAATGAGCTCATCAGCATCCACAATAGCGGATATATCATAACAAACGCTCCGAGACTAACGAATGCATGGTACAGAGTCTTTCCAACTACTTTTTTCCCCTTTAACATAATTAGATTCCTCCCTCATATACCCATAACTTTTTCGTTTTAAATAGAATCATAGTAATGATAGATATCAGTACTAACATCACCCATGCCATCGCTGCACCATATCCTGTATTATAAAATTCAAAGGACTGCTGATACATATAAACACTGTAAAATAATGTAGAACTCATAGGTCTTCCTTGCGTAATGATGTAACACTGAGTAAAAGCTAAGAATCCATTAATTGTCTGCATAACTAAATTAAAAAAGATAGTAGGTGTCAGTAATGGTAGCGTTATCTTAAAGAACTGGCTCCCCCGTCCCGCTCCATCCACACGAGAAGCCTCATAAAGAGCCGCCGGAATCTGTTTTAAAGATGACAAAAATATGAGCATAGAAGATCCAAACTGCCAAATAGCAAGTAAAATCAATACCCAAATTGCCGTATTGGTATTGCCCAGCCAAGAATAATGGAAATCCAAGCCTATCATTTGTAACAAGCTGTTAAAAGTTCCATCTTCTGCAAACAATCTTTTCCACAAAATGGATATTGCTACCGATCCACCAATGATAGAAGGTAGATAATATGCCGCTCTATAAAAACCTGTTACCTTTGTCGTTTTTTGCAATATCAACGCTACAATCAATGCAAACGTCAGTCTTAGAGGGACGGAAACAAATGCATAGAAAAAAGTCACTGAAATTGATTTATAAAAAGTCTCATCTTCTAGAAACATTTTTATGTAGTTATCGGCCCCGATAAATTTCGGGGCCCCCAGTATTTCAAATTTGCAAAATGAATAGTATAACGACATTCCCATTGGCACCACCATAAATAATAGAAATCCTATCATAAATGGAAGGGCAAACACAATTCCTGCCGTACTATTTTTATTCCATCCTATTTTAATTTTATTCCATCTTTTATCCATCATATCCCCATCTATGTGTTTTACTTCTTGCTCTCTAATATTTTTGTTCCTTGAGTTAGCAATTCTTTCGCTGCCACATCTGCTGTAATTTCGCCATAGCAGACCTTTTCCTCTAATTTGTAGACAACATCATAAATCTCTGTTGCACCATTTGGAGATGCAGGACTTACTGTAGAACATTTTGGAGTCACAACCTTATTGATATAATCTACTACTTTCTGATTTGACTCACTCATATCAGCTGTAATTGCTTCTGCCACCTTAGTTGAAACCGGAACACCTCTTTCTGCTAAAAGAATCTTATTGCAATCTATAGAATTTGTCCAAAAATCAATTAATTTTACTGCTTCTTTAGGTTCTTTACTATCTACAGATACAGAAAAGAACATGCTTGGTTTCAAATAATTTGATTTTTCCGCATCATCAGACGGCCAAGTAGTGATCCCTATTTCCATGCCTTCCGGTGCCGATTTTGTAATAGCATTCATATTATTTGAAAAATAGAATGCACACCATGACATATTTTTAGGATCTGTACCATAAACCAGTGGTTCCTGCTCCGGCTGCCCAATAGCCCGTTCCGCAAATACACTTGGATCAATTAACCAACCCTCGTCAATTCCCATTTTATAAAGGTCGAAAAATCCGGTAAGACTTTTTTCTGATGCCCCAATTTTTCCATCTTGAAATAGATATTCTCCTTTTGAACGAAGGAAAAAATCTAGCCAAGAAGTTCCATTATTATATTGTAGATTTGTCTTATATCCTGTTTTTTCATAAATTTCTCTACATATATTCAAAAAATCTTCCATGGAAGCATGAACATATTCATCAAACTGTGTAAATTCATCATCTACATATCTACATGCAAAAGAGATGGCAGTCTGAGGCATCATATCTAATGCCGAGGTGATTTCTAATGGACCTACAATACTTTGAGAAACACAAAAATTAGTAGGAACCTCCGGAAGTGCAATTACTTGCAGTGGTGTAAAATCCTGACCAATAAAGCG
>JAVXIV010000189.1:3938-4254 GCA_036785645.1 Hungatella sp. | reverse complement strand
TTTGGGGTGCGAAACCGCAGATATGGTTTGGCAGCTCGTCCTGTCTATCAGTGTCTGGTTGCTCTGACCTTGGTTTCGCTGGCTGCATTTATCATAGAGGCAATCAGTCTTGGGTATGTGCCATTGCTGGTCAAGGGAGTACCCCATGCCTATTCGGAATTTCATATAAGAGGACTGCATTATTTTACGGTCTCCTGTGTCTTGGTTCCGGGTCTGGCCGTACTGTATTTTTTACTTGGTGGGAGTCGGAATCGGAGAAGAAATGCGTTGGTGATTGGGATGGCGGTTCTATCTATTTTGATTCCGATTTTCTGCG
>JAVXIV010000189.1:0-3928 GCA_036785645.1 Hungatella sp. | reverse complement strand
GGCACTCTTTACCTATGCGGCCTATCAAAAACGCATAGAACCGTTGCATTTGATTGGCATGGTGATTGTGCTGATTCCCCTTTATCTGTTGCTGACGGTGGCAAGAAGTCATGATGTCGCTTATTTGAATGGCATTTTTGAAATGAAGAATAGCAACATACCGATTTTTATCACACAGCCTTATATGTATATTGCCAATAACTATGAAAATTTCAACTGTCTGGTAGAAGCCCTTCCGGCGCATACGTTTGGTATTCGCATGTTATTTCCGCTCTGGGCATTAACCGGACTCAAATTTTTATTTCCCTATTTGGTTAGCTTTCCCCTCTATGTGAACAAGGCAGAATTGACGACAGTAACGATGTTCTATGATGCATATTATGATTTCGGTATGATTGGTGTGCTGCTTTTTTCCTGTATTTTGGGTGCCGTTGCTTTTTATCTGGTTGATAAACTGGGAAAAATGCGAAATCCGATTGGCTATTTATGCTATGGGCAGATCGCGGTTTATTTTGTATTATCATTCTTTACGACATGGTTTAGCAATCCGACAACCTGGTTTTATTTGATTCTGACCGGTTTGATTGCGTTGTACTGCGCTTGGAACAGCCATTAGATTGGGCAATGCAAAGGCCAATCGTTTGGAACTTAGGAGGATATGGATATGATTTCAGAAAAGATGCGCCCTATGATCGAGAATAATTCGGCAATTCGTGCCATGTTTGAGGAGGGGAAGCGCCTGTCAGCGATCTACGGTGCCGATCAGGTGTATGATTTTAGTCTGGGCAATCCAAACGTACCTGCACCGGAACACGTGAAGCAGGTGATTTTTGATGTGTTAAATGAAGAAGAATCCACGATGATTCATGGATATATGAGCAATGCCGGATTTGAAGATGTCAGAACCGCTATTGCGGATTCTCTGAACCGCAGATTTGGAACTGCTTTTGGGGCACAGCATATTTTGATGACGGTCGGTGCAGCCGGCGGACTCAATGTGATTTTAAAAACGATTCTGAATCCCGGTGATCAAGTGATTGTATTTGCTCCTTATTTTGTGGAATATGGTTCTTATGTTCGGAATTATGAGGGAGAGCTGGTTGTCATTACACCCAATACCGAAACCTTTCAGCCTAATCTTGCAGAATTTGAAGCGAAAATCGGAGCAAAAACCAAGGCAGTTCTGATCAATACTCCCAACAATCCAACCGGTGTGGTCTATTCGGAGGAAACCCTGCAAAAGATGGCAAAGATTTTGACGGATAAAGAGGCGGAGTTTGGTACGGATATTGTGTTGATTTCAGATGAGCCTTATCGAGAACTGGTTTATGATGGTACGGCGGTTCCATTTGTGACCAAGTATTATCCCAATACGGTAGTGGTCTATTCTTATAGTAAATCGCTGTCACTGCCGGGGGAACGCATTGGGTATTTGCTCATTCCCAAGGAAGTGACGGATAGTGATGAGGTATTTGCGGCGGCTTGTATTGCCAACCGAGTATCCGGCAGTGTCAATGCACCATCGTTAATGCAAAGGGTGATCTTGCGGTGCGTCGATGAGGAAGTCGATGTGACAGTCTATGAGCGCAATCGAAACCTGCTGTATCAATCTCTGCGCGCGTATGGATTTCACTGCATCCAACCGGAAGGTGCATTTTACTTATTTGTACAGTCTCCGGTTTCGGATGATTTGGAATTTTGTGAAGCTTGTAAAAAGCATCGCGTTTTATTGGTTCCGGGGAGTTCGTTTGCCTGTCCGGGTTATGTGAGAATCGCGTATTGTGTGTCTTACGAACAAATCGAACGTGCTTTGCCTGCATTTTCTGAAATTGCAAGGGAATATGGCCTGCGGTAAGCGCATAAGTATAGGACGGAGGAAATTATATGAAACTGTGGGAAGATAAGATTCGCAAGGTAGTTCCCTATATACCGGGAGAGCAGCCGGAGGGCAACCATCTGATCAAATTAAATACCAACGAGAATCCCTATCCACCGGCTCCGGAGGTGTACGAAGCGTGGAAAACCATGGATGTGGACGCACTGCGCAAATATCCGGATCCTACGTCCAAGATGTTGACGGAGGCTTTGGCGGATTACTATCAGCTAGAACCGGATCAGATCTTCGTGGGGGTAGGTTCCGATGATGTGCTTGGCATGGCATTTTTGACCTTTTTCAATTCTGATCGCCCCATCTTATTTCCGGATATCAGTTATTCTTTCTACCGAGTCTGGGCAGACTTATATCAGATTCCCTATGAGACCCCCGGATTAGATGCCGATTTTCGCTTGGTTTTGGCAGATTATCAGAAAGAAAATGGCGGTGTGGTGATCGCCAATCCCAATGCACCGACCGGGATTTTGCTGCCTCTGGATCAGGTAGAAGATATTTTGATTCACAACCGGGATGTCGTTGTAATCGTAGATGAAGCCTATATTGATTTTGGCGGACAATCAGCACGTTCCCTTCTGGGACGGTATGAAAATCTATTGGTGGTGCAGACGTTTAGCAAATCCCGTTCTATGGCGGGGATACGAATCGGCTATGCCATGGGAAATCCGGCATTGATTCGTGCATTGAATGATGTAAAATATTCTTATAATTCCTATACGATGAATTTACCTTCTCTGGTGCTGGGTACAGCCGCAGTGAAGGCGGATCGATATTTTAAAGAAACCATACAAAGGATTATGAAAACCAGAGAAGATGCCAAAATCCGATTGGGAACGCTTGGTTTTCACTGTTTGGATTCTGATACGAACTTTATATTCGCTTCTCCGAAAAATGTCTCGGCAAAGGAACTTTTTCTTGCCTTGCGGGAACAGCAGATCTATGTTCGGTACTTTGATCTCCCAAGATTGAACCGGTATTTGAGAATCAGCATAGGTACGGAAGAAGAGATGGCGCAGTTGTATGCTTTTCTTGAGCGATATTTAAGTAGACAGGCTGGTGGTAGCGGATGGAAGATGGAAAACGATATCTAAGAATCCTATTGAATATTGTCATTCCGGTGATGGGTATTGGTCTGGTCTGTACTCTGGGACCATGGCTGCTTCGATTTTTCATGCCCTTTGTAATTGGATGGCTGATTGCGATGATCGCCAATCCATTGGTGAAATTCTTAGAAAAAAGACTAAAACTAGTGCGAAAGCACAGTTCGGTTTTGATTGTCGTCGTGGCATTGGCAGCGGTAATTGGACTTTTGTATTTTCTGATTTCGGGTTTGATCGTGGAGCTTGCCGGACTGGTGAAGGATTTGCCGCAGATTTATGAGATATGCAGCGCAGAGCTGCAGGAAGCTTTTTTGAATACTCAGCATCTTTACGAACGCCTTCCCCAAAACACACAGAATACGTTGACTCAGATTTACGAGAATCTTGGAAATTATGTGGGAACGCTGGTGCAGAAAATTGCCTTTCCGACAGTAACCGTGGCCGGTAATGTCGCAAAACGGATTCCGGCAGCGCTAGTATACTCGATTGTGGTGATTCTGTCTTCTTATTTTTTCATTGTAGAGCGCGACCGGATCATGATGTTCTGGCGCAAGATAATTCCGCAAGGGATGGTTCGGTATTACGATTTGTTTCGACAGGATATCAAACGATTGATTGGTGGATATTTTTTGGCACAGTTTCGCATTATGTTTGTGGTGGCTGCAATTTTAGCAGTTGGTTTTTTCGTTTTGGGAGTAAAATATGGATTATTGCTGGCGGTATTGATCGCATTGCTGGATTTTTTGCCGTTATTTGGTACCGGTACGGCGCTGTTTCCTTGGGCAGTGGTCAAATTATTATCCGGGAAATATGCCTTTGCGGTCGGACTTATTTTGCTTTATCTGTTGACGCAGGTGGTGAGGCAGATCATTCAGCCTAAGATTGTGGGAGATTCTATGGGACTGCCGCCCTTGCTAAGCTTGTTGTGTTTGTATCT
>JAVXIV010000188.1:0-4259 GCA_036785645.1 Hungatella sp. | reverse complement strand
ATTTGTGTCTCTTGAGTGCTTGATAGCCTATTACCCGATTTTCGATAATATCTTTTTAAAATCTCCTGTTCTAATGCCTCTAAACCCGCTCTGCGCACTTCATTCAACTCTTGCAGCGGCAGAAACACTTCTCCGCGGATGATGACCTCCAGCTGTTCAAAACGAAAGGGTGTATTTCCGGTCTTTTCCATCTGCTTACGCAGTTTTTCTTCCGTAATGGGCTGGCGCTGCGCTTCCTGCGGAATTGCTCCGTATACCTCTACAGAAACGTCCCCACAGGAGAGTGTTAGGGCAATCGGCTGATTCTCCTTAAGAATCACCTGTCCCCGAATCGCTTCCTGTTTCTTACTCTGTACATAAGTCTCATCCAAATAACGAAATAATTCCTCATTGCCTCGGCGAAAGGAAGGTTTTTCCGTCTTCGCTATCATCTCCGCACCGTTGTGCTGTTTATAATATCCATCGGTAAATCCTCCGCGATCAAATAAATCCAATAACATCTCTTTATCTTTTGGATCTACCGCATAACCGGATCTCCCATGCTTTAAATAAGCATCTGCATATTTTCGATAAATACTGACTACCCCTGCCGTATAGCGTGGATTTTTCATTCTCCCCTCAATCTTTAGAGAAAAGATTCCACTTTCCAGCAAATCCGGCAGCAAATCCAAAGTACACAGATCTTTCGGACTCAGTACATATTTCTCATCTTTGCGACCAAGCGTCTGATTCCCACGTTTCACATCATAGGGCAAGCGGCATGGCTGGGCGCAGCGCCCACGATTTCCGCTTCTCCCACCAATCAAACTGCTCAAGAGACATTGACCAGAATAGCAATAGCAAAGTGCCCCATGCACAAAGCTTTCGATCTCAATATCAGATTCACGGTGAATCCGGACAATCTCCTCTAAGGATAATTCTCTGGCTGTCACGATGCGGCTTGCTCCAAGCTCTTCCAGTAATTTGGCACCATAGACACCGGTTATCGTCATCTGCGTGCTGGCATGAATCGGCAGATCCGGAAAATGGCTGCGAATATAAGAAAAGACACCCATATCCTGAACAATCACCGCATCCAAGCCTCTTTCATAATAAGGATTTAAGTAAGAAAAGAGTTCGTTCAATTCCGCCTCTTTGACCAACGTATTCACCGTCATATAGAGCTTTGCACCATGCAGATGTGCATAGTCTATTGCCTCTAGCATCTTGGCTTCATCCGGATTATCTGCATAAGCCCTTGCGCCAAAACGATTGCCGCCCATATAGACTGCATCTGCACCTGCCGCGATCGCCGCCACCATACTCTCATAAGAACCCGCAGGTGCCAGAATCTCTACCTGATCTCGCTTCATGGTATCCTCCTTTCTGCAAGAAAGGATATCCCATTCTGATTCATGAGACACCCTATGTATTTCTTTTTATTTTCGATTGGTATTGCGGTTATTATTCCCATGGTTATTCCCATGGTTATTTGCATTCTGGGAAAGAGTCTGCTGCACTGCCCGCTTTTCCTCTTCTAAATCATGAAGTGCTGCCTCCAGCTTCATCTGAGTCGTCACCAGTTCATGCTTTAAGTTGTAGGTTTCCCGTTCCATATCATCTTTTAATTTCTGAGCATTCATCGCCTGATCTTTCGTCTTAAAATAATCATCTGCTATATTTAGCTCTACCATCACGGCTTGATATTCCTGACTCTGCTTGGAGAATCCCTCTTGCCTCCGAAGCTGCGAGATCTTCTCATTGATGTAGCTGGCCACCTTCTGAAGATAGTGTTCCTCTTCTGCGCCCCCTAAAGTATAAATTTTGCCATCTATTAAAACTTCCGCATAATTTTTATCCGTCATGATAGAAATCTCCCCATCCTAGTTTCTTACTTTCCTATGATAACATAAACTTCTTATAAAATCACTTAATTTTTACAAATGCTTTTCTTACAATAAACCCAAATGTCGATAGGCCAGCTCGGTTGCTACCCGTCCCCGCGGGGTACGGTTCAGCAAGCCATTCATCAGAAGATAGGGTTCGTATACTTCTTCTAAGGTTCCCGCGTCTTCTCCCAAAGAAGCCGCCAAAGTATCCAGTCCTACCGGACCGCCCGAAAACTTCTGAATCAAGGTCAATAAGATGTTGCGGTCATTGTTGTCCAAACCCAAACGATCCACCTCTAAGATGTCCAGTGCAAAATCTGCCACCTCTTTCGTAATCACTCCCTGATACTTGACTTGAGCAAAATCGCGGATACGCTTTAACAGACGATTGGCCAGTCTGGGAGTTCCTCTGGAACGCTTGGCAATCTCGATCGCACCGCTCTCCTCAATCTCTACATCCAACACCTGTGCAGAACGCAGCACAATTACCCGCAATTCTTCGGGTGTATAAAAATCCAGTTTCTGCACCACGCCAAAGCGATCGCGCAGCGGAGCCGTCAACAGTCCTACTCGCGTCGTTGCACCTACCAACGTAAACTTCGGCAGCTCCAGACGAATCGAACGGGCAGAAGAATCTTTTCCCAACATAATATCAATGGCAAAATCCTCCATAGCCGGATAAAGAACTTCTTCCACCTGGCGATTTAAACGATGAATCTCGTCCACAAACAAGACATCCCCCTCTTGTAAATTGTTTAAAATCGCAGCCATCTCCCCCGGTTTTTCGATCGCCGGACCGGAAGTGATCTTCATATTCACCCCCATCTCATAAGCGATAATACCCGAAAGCGTAGTTTTTCCAAGTCCGGGCGGTCCATAAAACAAGACGTGATCCAAGGAATCTCCACGTGACTTGGCTGCATCGATATAAACTTTTAAGGTCGTCTTTAACTTCTCTTGTCCAATATATTCAGCCAAAGACTGGGGACGCAGATGCGATTCTACTTTCTTATCTTCCTCGGTAAGCTCTGTTGTTATAACTCTTCGTTCCATATCATCCTACTCCTAAAATGTCAGATGTTTGAGCGAAGCCTTCAAGACATCTTCTGCTGTCATATCTTCTGTGATGGTAATCTTTCTTACCGCTTTCGACGCTTCCATACCGGAATATCCTAAGGAAACCAAAGCCTCTATGGCTTCCTTGCCAACCGATCCTGCAGATCCCTCACCGACCGGCGGGTTTGCGCCTTCTGCTATTCCGGTCAAAACATCATCCAAATGAATGCGATCCTTTAAATCCAAAATCACCCGCTGTGCTGTCTTAGGACCGACCCCGGGTGCGCGTGCAATCGCTTTGGAATCTCCTGATAAAATCGCCAAACGGAGATCGTCCGGACGCATCGCAGAGAGAATACCAAGGGCTCCCTTGGGACCAATCCCATTGACCCCAATCAACTGCCGAAACATCTCCAGATCCTGTCGATTTAAGAATCCATAGAGATTCATCGCATCTTCCCGCACCTGCAGATAGGTATAAATCAGAACCTCGGTGCCAATTCCCGGAAGCTCTTCCAGCAAAGATAACGGCACATGAATGTTATATCCCATGCATCCGGCCTCCACTACAATCACATCTTCTTCTACTTCTATCAAAGGTCCTCTTACATAGGAAATCACGATTTTAACTCCTTTTTATAGCTTCTTTTTCTAACGTCATCATATCATAGACCCTGATTCTTTGCAAGGTTTAATCGAACAAATATTCTGTTTTCATTGACTTGCATCTGCAATTCCTCTATAATAAAAATCAGCAAAAGGAGTGTAACGCTGATGATTACTGTAGAACATACGATCTGTTTACCGGATACCTATCCCCTTCATCGACTTGGAACTTTAGAAGAATTATTATTTTTTGATATTGAGACAACCGGATTTTCCGGTGACTATTCCAATCTCTATTTGATTGGCTGTACCTATTATACACAAAATTCCTGGCATCTGATTCAGTGGTTTGCCGATACCGTGGATTCCGAACGAGATGTGCTGGTTTCTTTTTTTGAATTCATGATTGGTTATACCACCTTGGTACATTTCAACGGAGATGGTTTTGATATTCCTTATCTGCAAAAGCGCTGCCGCGCCCACCATTTATCCTACGATTTTTCTGCCATCACCAGTATCGATATCTATAAGAAGATCAAGCCCTACCGCCGCCTCCTTGGCCAAGAGAGTTTAAAGCAGAAATCGATCGAGTGTTTTCTTGGCATCCATCGGCAGGATCCGTATTCCGGCGGTCAGCTGATCGAAGTCTATGAAGATTACTTACAGACCCATGAATCGGTGCTCTACGATATGCTGATGCTACACAATGCAGAGGACCTAGAAGGCATG
>JAVXIV010000187.1:0-4305 GCA_036785645.1 Hungatella sp. | reverse complement strand
ATGCAGGGATTTACATCCATGAACGAACAGAAATCTCCGATCGAGTACAGCCGCCGGTATGTGGATGAGGATACGCAGAGGAATGATGTCACCGGGTATGCTGCCGGTCAGGGATTTTCATTTGACCGTTACAGTCCGTATTCCGTTCACCAGAAACTGGCAGAGATCATTGATGGTGAGAAGACCGGATCTGACACTCATGTGACGATCGTAACGGTTGACTTGTTCAGTGAGGGAGAGGCCAAGATCGCAAGAAAACGCACTTACGCCGTGGTTCCGGATTCAATCGGCGATGGTACAGATGCCCTGATCTATTCCGGTACTTTTAAAGCTATATCTGACGCAGAGGTCGGAACAGCAACCAGTGCGGACGGATGGATGACAGCTGCCTATAAGGTTCCTGTTGCACCGCCGGCAAAATAATAACGATTGGAGATTGAGAGCCTATGAGCCAGAAATGGAGTTATAACGGTCAGGAATTTGAAGTAGATCTACAGGATGCGGATTTTACAGAACGGTATGAAACCTCGTTCAACCGCATGGCAGATGAGGAAAAGATCCTCCAGAAAGCAGGGACGAACAGTGAGATCATCCGGGGTTACTGCATGCTGTTTTTTCATCTGTTTGATGGTATTTACGGTCAAGGAACAGCTGAAAAGTTGTTTGGTAATAAGGTCAATGCCGGACTGTGCGATGACGCGTATGAAGCGTTCCTTGATGCAGCCAAAAGAAATAGCCAAGAGGCGGCACAGCGCCGCTCTGAATCACTGGCCAGGTACGCACCAAAACAGAAGCGTCAGCCGCATCGAAAAGATGTAAATGAAATATGAACCTGATTTATGATGCGTATCCGGATTCAGTTATGTTAAATGGCGCCGAACGTGGAATCGTGACAGATTTCAAGGACTGGCTGCGCTTTGTAGATATGCTGAAAGACATGAACTTAAGGGATGAGGAGAAGTTACAGGTCATGCTGGACTTTTACTTAGAGGATATTCCCGTTTGTGATCTTTCTTCTGTCCATCGTCCTTTGATTGATTTTTTTGGCATGAGGGACGCCGATGAGCGAATGGAAAGTAAGAAAACGGAGCAGTCGGTCAGGCAAGTCCCAAAAGCTCTGTATGACTATCAAATAGATGCCAGATACATCATAGCCGGATTCTGGCAGGACTACGGGATAGATCTTACAGAAAGCAAGATGCACTGGTGGAAGTTCCGTATTCTCCTGGATGGACTATCCGAAAAGACAGAATTCAAGCAACGGGTCATGTACCGGAATACAGATACCGGAAAGATAGGGGACGTCAATGAGCGCAACCGGATTTTAAGGATCCAACAGAGCATTGCCATCCCACAGGCAAAGCCGGATGAATTTGAGATAGGGGGAATGTTCTGGTGATAAAGATTAAAAAACCACCACTAGAGCGCCGGTGGTACTGTTGCCCTTATTGCGGAGCAAAGACAATGCTCTGCGATAATACGGCACATTGCGCAGGCGTATTCATGAAATGCAAGAACTGCAGAAAAGAATTTGAGATAAAGATATAGCATCAGTGAGCCAATGAGCCGTGCTACCGTGAAGGGAGTAGTATGGCTTATTATGATTTACAGATGTTCGCTGCCGATGGGCACCTGAATTTTGATACAAAACTGGACACGAAAGGTTTTACCGGAGGAATCTCTAAACTGGGAAGTCTGGCAAAAGGTGGACTCGCCCTATTAGGTGGAGCTGTAGCCGGAGTTACCTCCGCGATGGGAGCCGGTGTAGCAGCCGGCATGAAGTATAACTCTGATATGCAGAATTATTTTTCCAACTTTGAGACGATGCTTGGGTCTGCCCAAGTGGCGACTGATCATGTGAATCAGTTGAAAGAATTTGCAGCCAAGACACCGTTTGAAATGTCGGATCTTGCCAATGCATCCAAGACACTGCTTGCTTTTGGGACGGACTCTGTGGAAGTCATGCCGATCATGAAACAACTGGGCGATATTTCACTGGGAAATAAAGATAAATTCAATTCCCTTGCTCTGGTCTATGGGCAGGTGTCTTCACAGGGTAAGATGATGGGGCAGGATCTCCTGCAGATGATTAATGCCGGGTTCAATCCATTGTTGGAAATCTCGCGTCATACCGGCGAGAGTATGGAATCTTTAAAGGATAAGATGTCTAAAGGGCAGATCGGTGTGGAAGAACTGGACCGGGCACTGCAGTGGGCGACCGAAGATGGTGGACAGTTTGCCGGCGGAATGGAAAAGGCATCAAAGACCTTTGATGGTGTTATGTCCACTCTGAAGGACAATGCGATGTCACTTCTGGGTGAAGTGGTTCAGCCGCTTACAGAGGGAATGACCGATACTCTCCTTCCGGCAGCTATTGAGGCTATCGACGGCTTATCAAAGGCTTTCAAAGATGGAGGGGCTGGCAGCCTGATCGAGGCTGGTGCCGGTCTCTTGGCAGATGTGCTGGTGGGTATCTCAAAAAAGGCTCCGGAGGTCATTGGAACAGCGATTACCTTTATCACAACGCTAATCCAGAGTCTGAATGATAACACAGAGCAGCTGGTGGAGGCAGGCGGACAGTTAATTGATGCATTGTTGGCAGGGCTGATTGAGCTGGTACCGTCCCTTGCAGAGTTCGGATGGAATATCGTCAGCACCATCATCAAATCCATCACGGAGAATGCTCCTGCTATGTCAGAACAGGGGACATCTATCTTAACATCACTGATGGACGGATTGACATCCGGTTCGGAAACGCTCCTGACAACTGGGACGCAGCTGATCGCGACCCTTGCGTCCAGTATATCATCGGCGTTGCCACAGCTGATGCCAGTCGCCATAAAGACGATCCTTGGATTCGCACAGAATGTGGTTAACAACCTCCCTGCACTTGTAGATTCGGGACTTCAGATGCTCCAAGCGGTCGCGGAGGGGATCGCCAGCTCTTTGCCGACAATTATAGAGATGGTCCCGAAACTGATCAACAGTTTTGCGGACGCGGTATATAGTTCTCTGCCTAAGATTCTGGCAGCCGGTGTAAAGATCCTGATAACGCTCGGTAAGGGGATCATTGACAGTATACCGACGATAATCGCCAATGCAGGGGAGATCATAAAGGCTATTATCAATGTGATCTCATTGGTGAACCTTGCAAGTCTGGGAAAAAGCCTTATTAACACGTTGATAAATGGCATCAAGGGAATGAAGACGGCGATCGCGGAGGCCGGCGGCAATCTGGCCACTTCTCTGATCAATAAGATCAGAAGTACGAATTGGATCGATGTCGGGAAAAACATCATCATGGGCATAGTCAATGGGGTCAGGAACAATGCCAAAAAACTGGTGGAGGCGGCAGCCGGGGCTGTTACAGATGCTTTAAACTGGGTCAAGGAGAAGCTGGGTATTCATTCCCCTTCCAAGGTATTTCAGGATGAGGTCGGTAAGAACATAGCGCTTGGCGTAGCCGAAGGCATCAACCAAAATAAGGAACACGCCAGGAAGAGTGCTGAGGAACTGGCGCAGTTGACGCTAGATGCCGCGAAGAAGAAACTGGATAACCACAAGGTGTACAACCGTCTTTCTCTGGCAGATGAAGTGGCATACTGGGACGGGATCAGGAAGCAGGTAAAGGAAGGTACGCAGGCTAGAATTGATGCCGACAAGGAATACCTGAGTGTGAAAGAGAACTTGGATAGTCAGATGCTAAAGCTGGATCAGGACTATGCAGATAAGACAGCATCAGCATATAAAAATCTGAATAAACGAATCCAATCACTGAATGAACAGTATCAGAATTCAGTTGACCAGAGAACTAGTCAGATCACATCCTCCTTCGGATTGTTTGATGAGTTTGATGTCACCACGGATTTGTCAGCCAACGACCTGCTAAATAATTTGCAAAGTCAGGTAGATGGGCTGAACCAGTGGCGCGGAAATCTGAAAGACCTGGATCACCGTGGAATCAGTGATGCGCTGCTTGCAGAACTGGAAGAACTGGGACCAAAGGCGGCCGCAGAGATACAGCTCATGACAGAGATGAGTGACGATCAGCTGGATGAGTATGCAAAACTGTTTGGGCAGAAAAACCGCATTGCACGGAAACAGGCAGTAGCAGAGCTGGAGCCGATGCGGGAAGAAATCTCCGGACAGATTGCACAGATGCAGAGTGAGACCGCAGCTGACCTTGCAAAATACCAACAGGAATATATCGCATCCATGATGGAACTCGGTGTAGCTCTAAATCAGCCCCTAGAGACCATGAAACTGACGGCATCCCAGAATGCAGTTGCTTTAGTCACTACCATG
>JAVXIV010000186.1:0-4417 GCA_036785645.1 Hungatella sp. | reverse complement strand
ATTGCAAGAAGCTTGCAGAGGATGCGATTCTCATCGAAAAGGATAGAGTAAAGGTGCTCTGCTTATGTCTTGGAGCGGATCATATCAAACTCTGGAAAAATGAAAAACTTTATCCTGAAATTATTTCGAAAAAAGAAGACTTATGTGATATTATGGATATATCATTTCAGGCGCCGGAGGATAAAAGAAATGATATCATGACGGTATCTTTGCAAATGCTGATGCTGGATGTTAGCGATATGGATTTAGAACATTTTCTAAAAGAAGAGCACATGGAACAATTGCGTAAGAAAATGAGGAAGATCGAGGGAATGCTCAACACACCACAGGCATTAGAAGAATTTGCAAGAATCGATCAATTTACAGTAGGAAAGGAAGCGAACTGATGAAGCTAGAGCATATTTTGGAAAAACCGGAGATCACGGATGGTGAGGTGAAAAAAGCACTTTTGATTGCGATCGGCCAGACGGAAAGCTGTTTGGATGTATTTTCCGATCAATTTAAAGGCATTTTCTCTGAACAGGGATTTTACACGACGGCTGAAAACGAACAATGGACCAATGGGTTCTGGACCGGCGAATTATGGTTGGCATACGAAAATAGTGGAAATGAGGCATTTAAAAATGCAGCACTGTGTCAGGTAAAAAGTTTTTTGAAGCGAATTGAGCAGGGAATACATACGGATACCCATGATTTGGGCTTTTTATATTCGACCTCTTGTGTGGCTGCGTACAAATTGACCGGAGATGAAGATGGAAAGAAGGCGGCGCTTTTAGCTGCGGATAAGTTAAAGACCAGATTTCATGCAAAAGGGCAATTCATCCAAGCGTGGGGCTCCTTGGACAATAAAGCAAACTACCGTTTAATCATCGATTGTCTTTTGAATTTGCCCTTGCTTTATTGGGCAAGTGAAGTAACCGGAATTAAGGATTATGCAGAGGTTGCCAAGGCTCATGTAAAGACTGCATTAGAAGTCATTGTGCGTCCGGACTATTCTACTTATCATACCTATTACTTTGATCCTGAAACAGGAGAACCTCTACGCGGTGTGACCCATCAGGGATATTCTGCAGATTCTGCCTGGGCACGGGGGCAATCATGGGGGATATATGGAATTGCACTAAGCTATCGTTATACAAAAACTCCGGAATATGTGGAACTATTTGAACAGGTTACAAGGTATTTTCTGGAACATCTGCCGGAAAACTTGATTCCATACTGGGATTTCATATTTGAAGATGGAAGTTCTGAGCCTTGGGATTCCTCGGCCGCAGCCATTGCGGTGTGTGGTATGCTAGAGATGGCAAAGTATCTGCCTACAGAAAAAGCAGAATATTATAGAGGAATTGCAAAGCGATTGTTAAAGGCATTGGTAGATTTATGCGCTGCCAAATCGCCACAGGAATCAAACGGACAGCTCCTTCACGGTGTTTACGGCATCAAAACTCCTTATAATGACTGCAAGGATCATGGAATTGACGAATGCAATCTATGGGGAGATTATTACTACGTGGAGGCACTAACAAGACTAACAAAAAATTGGAAACCTTATTGGTAGGAGGAAAAGGACATGAATATTTACTGGGGAGACATCCATAATCATTGTGGAATTACCTATGGCTACGGATCACTGGAACACGCATTGCAACGGGCAAAATCGCATCTGGATTTTTGCGCTGTCACAGGACATGCCATGTGGCCGGATATGTATGAGAGAACCGAGGAAACAGCCTTTGTAGTCGATTTTCATCGGGCGGGATTTCAGAAACTGTTGGATCACTGGGACGAAGTGAGAGCGGAGATTGCTCGTGCCAACGGACCGGATTTTGTAACATTTCAGGCTTATGAGATGCACTCTTCTCACTATGGGGATCACCATATCGTGACACCGGATGATAAGCTACCGCTTATTTACCGAGACTCACCCAGAGAATTAGTGGAAGATTCAGGATGCGACGCGTTGACGGTGGCTCATCATATCGGTTATACACCCGGATATCGCGGTATCAATTGGGATGAGTATGACAGCAAAATCACACCTCTGGTGGAGGTATGTTCTAAACATGGCTGTGCCATGAATGAAACAGCCGCGTATCCTTATTATCATAACATGGGACCGCGAGACAGTCGGAATACGGTGTATGAGGGACTGCGCAGAGGCTATCACATGGGTTTTATCGGCTCAACCGATCACCATGCCGGGTATCCGGGATCCTATGGAGATGGTAAAGCTGCAGTGTGGGCGAAGGATAAAACCAGAGAAAGTATTTGGGATGCCTTGGTCAATCGAAGAACTTATGCGGTTACCGGTGATCGCATAAAATGCGAATTTGATGTAAATGGTACTCCCATGGGTGGAATTACGTCAGGGGACCATGGAGTGCGGAAGATCCATCTGGCAGTGGAGGCATGCTACCCGATTGATAAAATCGTGGTCTATAAGAATTTGGAACCAATTAAAATCATAGAGGGATTGCTGCTCAAGACTCAAAAATCAGATACTCGTTACAAATTTCGGATTGAGATGGGATGGGGCAACAATGCCGAAGATGTCTTTGAATGGAACGGTCATGTGGGCATAAAAGGCGGTATGATTGTGGAGGCAGAACCGTGTTTCCGTGGCAAGAGTGTATTGGCACCGTCTACCGTAGGCGGAGATCCGCATAATGATATCAACGATATGGATAATCAGATGCTTGAAATCAATGAAAAAGAAGTATTTTGGCAGTGCTATACCGTTAAAAACCAGACGACTTTGCATCCGCAGACGGACGCAGTGATCATCGAAGTGAAGGGAACACCGGAAACAGAAATTTTCATCGATATCAATGGGCACTGTGCGGTGAAAACCATAGCGGAGCTATGCCAATACGGATATAGTGAACATATGAAGCCCTATCATTCTCAGGCATTTAAGGTGCATCCGGCGATCGGTGAGTCCGCTTATGTGGTGGAAGATACTTTCTTAGATCAGGGGAGTGAAGATGCGGACTTCTACCATATGGAGGTATCACAGCTCAATCAGCAGTATGCCTATGTCAGTCCGGTTTATTTTGACCGCTAGAGATATAGAGGAAAGAAGGGGATTTTCTATAGACAGTCCGGTTTGGAGATTGATTGATAAAATACTGCATCTGTTGTGGATTAACATACTGTGGCTGGTCTGCAGTATCCCCATTGTTACCATTGGCGCATCTACAACGGCTGTGTATTCGGTTACGTTAAAAATGGTTAGAAATCAAGAGGGATACATCACCCAAAGTTTCCGGAAAGCATTTAAGGAAAACTTCAAGCAGTCCACGATCATATGGCTGGTTATGATGATTTTGGGAATCATATTGGGAGCGGATTTTTTGCTGTATATTCGCTCCGGTGCAACGGACCTATGGCATATGATCTTGATGGTGGTATTCTTTGGTGGTGTGGTCGTTTTTTTGATGATCCATAATTATGTGTATGCAGTATTGGCTAAATTTGACAATAGCACTTGGAGAACCGTGCTAAATGCCTTTATCATGTCGGTTCGTCACCTTCCAAGCAGTGTTTTGATGATCTGTATTGCCTTTGGAATTTTGGCCTTGGGATTTATGGTTTTTCCACCGATTTTATTCTTGGGATTCGGACTGATTGCCTATGTCAATTCCTGCTTTTTTGTTAAGATATTTGATCGGTATGTGCAGTAGTGTCAGAAAGTGTACAAATAAATGTTATAATATTTTTGTGAAAAGGAATGGAACTGAATTCTACTTTTACAGTCCCTTCATAGTAGGCATTTAAGCGTTCGTAGATATTTTTTAACCCTACTTTAGAAGATGATTGTGTGTGGAATATGGCGGCAAGTGCAGCCTCGGTGTCAATTCCTTTTCCATTATCTTCAATAGAAATCACTAATTTACTGTTTTCTACAGCAATGCTGATGCATATAAAGGGATGAAGAATTAAAATCTCTCCATTTTCAGAATCAAAAGCATGCTTGATACAATTTTCTACACAGGGTTGTAAAATAAAACGTACAATAGGATATTGCAATAAATCAGGAGAAACCAAGGTGACAAATTCAATGGGTTCTCTCGTGCGATGATTGATGAGGTCGATATATTTTTCCGTATGTTTCAGTTCATCTGCGATGGATGTGGTTCGGTTGGCTGTGGCATGTAGACTCAGTCTTAAAAAATCCCCCAGACTTTCTACCATAAGTGCAGCATTGGTGGGACTGCCACCTAGAATCTCTAAGTGTATACATTCTAACGTATTGTATAAAAAATGAGGATTAATTTGATGAGTAAGGGCATTGATCTCTGCTTCGTGGCGCAATTGATCATCTTTTTTAATACAGGATAATTGCTGCCGTATGAGTAAGCCCATCTCACGAAATGAATTGGACAGTAACCCGATCTCGTCTCTGTATTCTACTGGG
>JAVXIV010000185.1:0-4473 GCA_036785645.1 Hungatella sp. | reverse complement strand
ACATCCATGAGTTTCAGTCTCATGCCAAAACCAGATTCAAGCAAGATAACTTCATTGAACAGATTCATTTTGACTATCTGGAGATTCAGGTGATTGAAGAATGACATCCCCGCTTGGCTCATTTAAAGAAAACATTTAAAAAGAGCTTGCCTCATATCCTCTCAAGGATCTCCGGCAAGCTCTTTTTATCTCATGACATCTCTCGATGACATCTCTTTATTCTCTATGACATCCCGCTGTTTCTCGGATTATAATCTCTTCAACAAAGCTTCACGCTCTGCCTCATACCCGGGCTTTCCAAGCAGTGCAAACATATTCTTCTTGTAGCTTTCGACACCCGGTTGGTTGAATGGATTGACTCCCAGCAGATAGCCGCTGATGCCGCAGGCAAACTCAAAGAAATAAAATAGTTGACCCAGATAGTACGCATTCTGCTCCGGCAGCGTAATCATCAGGTTTGGAACCTGTCCATCGGTATGAGCCAATATCGTTCCGTTCATCGCACTCTTATTTACAAAATCTACCGTCTTGCCGGCCAAATAGTTCATGCCATCGGTATCTACATCTTCTTCCTTCAAACAGATCTCTGCGGAAGACTGCTCGATATGAATGACAGTTTCAAACATAATCCGCGCACCATCCTGGATGAATTGACCCATGGAATGCAGATCCGTGGTCAAATCGACCGCTGCAGGCAGAATTCCCTTCTGATCTTTGCCTTCGCTCTCACCAAAAAGCTGTTTCCACCATTCGGATACATAATGCAGGCTAGGCTCATAATTTGCCACAATTTCGACCTGTTTGCCTTTGCGCAGCAGAATATTGCGGACAGCCGCATAGCGCATCGCCGGATTGCTCTCGTATGGAGTCTCCAGAGCTTTCGTCCTAGCCGACGCGGCACCTTGCATCAACTGATCAATATCCGCACCGCTGACCGCAATCGGAAGCAGACCAACTGCCGTCAATACCGAAAAACGTCCACCTACATCATCCGGTACCACAAAGGTTGCATAACCTTCCTGATCTGCCAAATTCTTGAGTGCTCCTTTGGCTTTGTCTGTGGTTGCATAGATTCTCTTGTTGGCTTCTTCCTTGCCATATTTTTCAATCAGCATCTCTTTGAATACGCGGAATGCAATCGCCGGTTCCGTAGTCGTGCCTGATTTGGAAATGATATTGATGGAGAAGTCCTTGCCTTTCAACACATCCTGCAAATCCTTTATGTACTTGCTGCTGATGCTGTTGCCCAGAAAATAGATCTCCGGAGTCTTGCGGTCTTCTTTGCTCAAAACATTGTAGAAACTATGAGTCAAGAACTCAATTGCAGCTCTGGCACCCAGATAGGAACCACCAATCCCCACCACCAGCAGTACGTCCGAATCACTCTGAATCTTTGCTGCTGCCTTTTGGATCGCAGCAAATTCTGTCTGATCATAATTGACCGGAAGGTCAATCCATCCCAAGAAATCATTCCCCGCACCGCGTTTTTCTATCAAAACATCTCTGGCGCACAATACAGATGCCTTCATATTCTCTAACTCTTCTCCTGAGATAAAGCCGGCGGCTCTGGAATCGTCAAATGTTATTTCTCTACTCATAATCTTCTTCTCCTTTTCTTACAAGCTGCACCACAAGAGATCCGTACATCCTGTACCATATTTATCATGAGTATAGCACAATCAGCCACTCTTTGCGATATAAAATATGCGAAAACAATCGTCTTTTTTATTTTTTACACCAATCTCAAGCCAAGTATTCTTTCAAGATCTCATTTACCAGCTGCAATTCATCCGGAGACAGTTTCTTGATCCAATCACTTCCCTCTCGATTCTTCTCTCGACTGACCGCAATCTGTTCCAAGCTATGCTTTAGATAATCAATATCCCGCCTAGATTTGACCTCCGCAGGCGCCGCCTCTGCGGCAGCCGCCAAAGCCTCCTTCCGGCTGTTCCTGCCTACCCGTCTGGCGGTTTGAATCGCCGGTTCTTCTTCTTTTTCTGTCTGCTCCACACGTCCAATGGAACGAATGCCCTCTCGATTCTTCGCGCGCACTGCCTCTTTTTCTTCTTCTGCTTCCCGCACCATAGGTGTTTCTTTTGATAACCGAACAAAGAGGGAATTCTCCAGATAGTCTTGCAAAGCCGCCAAAAGCTGTTGCTTTTTTTCACTCAGATTCACTCCGTAGTCCACTAGCATCGTCAACAAACCGGTTAGCATCCCCACGGAACCATACAGCACAATATAATAGGAGTCACAGCGATACCAATAGGACATAAATGCCGCTCCACCGCCGGTCAACAGGCAGAGAATCGTCAGCTGACCGGATAGATTGCCCCATCCTTCCAGCGATATGCCGGCAAACCGATAGCCATATAGCTGCTTCTCCAAATACGCATTGGTATTGTGAATTCCCTGCGTTAAGCGATATGTATTTTCCGTCTTCTGTTTAAATTCCCTCAGATAACGGTTTTTGGTCAACGTCATGTTATCGGTTTCTTTGATTAATCTTTGGTAGAGGTTACGTGCCACAAACCTGCTCAATATCCCACAGAGGCATACTGCGGTTAACACATACAATGCTTTTCCTGTTTCTAAAAATTGTAACATAATAAAAGCTCCCCTTTCTTCTCCGGATTTTCCGGATAGCTATTATTATAACTACCCGGCACCTGTTTGGGAAGATCAGAGAGCCTAGAATCGTTCGTCAAATTCTCGCATAATTCGATTCTCAATGTAATCTGACAATCAGATTAATTCTTCTATCATAGCCGTTAAGAGCTTCACGCTGTGTGCAATTGCCGCTGCCTTCCATCTCGGTGCAGTGCCCCGCAAAGGTCTGAATCAGGCATTCTTTTTTCTGCGGATCAGCCCCACCGAATAGCCAAATTCCGTAGCATCCATGTCATGCTGTAGCGCATCCTCCGACAGCACCACATCTCCGATATTGATCTCATTTCTTAAAGATCCGGCAATTCCGGTGTTGATCATCGCATGAACTCGGTAGCGAGCTGCTACACTTGATGGTGAAGAGTTCAGTTGCCCAAAATAAAACGAGCAGGGACACGATACAACGGGACTTTCTGCAAAAGCTCGCAAAGTAGCCTAAAATCAGAAAATAAAGGAGTTGTAGCATATTGAAATTAGAGTACAGGCAAAATGGGGATTATTTTATTCCCGAAATAGCTTTATCGGAGCAAGCAACAAAGCCACTGGGTAAATACGGCAGACTTAGGCGAACATATTTGCAAGAACACCGAAAAGCAATGTATAATCATCTTGTATTGAGTGAAAAGCTATTCCCCCACTTAAACGAAGTGGACGAGCAAGCACAACACTTACTTGATACGATGATACCGCCGATGGCGAAAGTCGCAGGGGTTACGGAACAGCTCAAAGCTACTGACCAAATGCGGTGGGTCGGTTTGATGAATGCAGTTAAGGTACAGGTGGAGGAAACTATATTCTCAGAGCTAATTTATAGCTAAATTTAGAAAGGAATTGATTACAATGTTGACATTTGAAAAGGTTTTAGAGGTGTTTAAGGAATATCTTGCAGAGGATACTAATTGTGAGGTTGTCCTCACGAAACATGGCTACACCGTAATGCAGTGGGACGAAAAATCAAAGGATTGGTTTGGGCTTGAATACTGTGCATCACCCGAAAATTTGCAGGAGGAACTTCTAAGCTCCTATCGCATGAATGAAGCAGAAAAGATAACAAAAGCAAGACGAGAGCTGACCGAGGAAGAAACTCAAGCAATTACTGAAAACTGCAACAAACTACTTGCTTTATTTGAAATATAAGCCCTATAAAATGGAGTGCGATAAATAACTATCGTACTTCTTTTTTGTTACTTACCATATGTACGTTCTTGCGATTGACACTTTGTCAGTTATGTGCTATACTTAAAATGCAAAAGGGGGTGAACATCATTCGTGATGTAAAAGAGCCGGAGGTTAGACGGGCTGAAATTATGGGAGCTGCTCTATCACTGTTCGTTGAAAAAGGATACATAAACACAACAACGCAAGACATTATAGACCGAGTGAAAATATCACGAGGGTTGCTGTACTATCATTTCAAAAACAAAGAAGATATCCTTTACCGTATGATTGAGCACTATTCAGAACCAAAGGTTAGAAAACTATCAGCAATTGCCTACGATAAAGAGAAAACTGCAATGCAAAAAGTGAAGCTGTTTATTGAAAGTACGATAATCTCACCCGAAGATGTTACAAAGGAAATCATAACGCTTCAAGACACAGTAAACTTGGAACAGAACCGTTATATGGTTGACCAGTTTTCCCACAATTTTTTGCGTAAGATTATCCCGTGCTTTGCCCATATTATTGAGCAGGGAAATTCAGAAAATATATTTCATGTAGAATATCCCGAAGAAACAGCAGCTTTTTTAATGACGGGATATGCCTTTGTCAGTGATGAGTTAAAGACAGCTTATATGGATACGGATA
>JAVXIV010000184.1:0-4480 GCA_036785645.1 Hungatella sp. | reverse complement strand
AAAAGTTCCTTGATTATTACAAAGATAATTTATTTAGTTTCCAGATCCTTTCTGATTGCCTTTAGTTCTTTAAAAATTTCTAACAAAGCTTTTATAATTTCAACCTTAGTCGTATATTCAAACAATGTCATATGTTCCTACCTCCAAATTCCAATGATTGTAATGCCGTTTAATCTTGCTCTTTCTATTTCTGTTTTCATTCCGCTTGAGACTCCGTAACGCATGCCTACTATCAATGTGCTACACTCTGATAATAGGTCTAAAGCGGCTGCCATTCCCTCTATACGCTCTGTTGGCTTTTTATCGTTTAGCACCTGCGTTAAATATAAATGTGGTGTTATCGGCGTAAAACCTAATCGAATTGCATTTCTCGTAAGTTGTCGTGCATATCTGATATTTCGGATCCGCTTAAATATGTTTCCTCTGTACGGACTGCAAATATAGGCTGATTTATTTTTCACATTATCCTCCACAATCTGTCCATGCAGCGGGTCTTGCTCCTGCTGCCGGTTATTCTTCTTCCACAATAGAATCACATGAATCATTTGAAAAGACAGGGAAGCATTATGCTGCTGTCCTTTCGCGAACATACCGCAAGGTATTCGGTGTAGATTGCGCATAGTATGCTGCTGTAACAGCCGGATCAGCATGTCCAAGAATTTCTTGAATGGTGCCAATGTCTACTCCTTTATTTTTCAGATCCATTCCTAGTGTTTTTCTCATTTTGTGCGGATATACACGGCATGTTACTTCGGTACGTTCCGCAATCTGCTTTAAGATAAGTCGAATTCCACAGGAAGACAAAGATTTATACGGCTTTTTTGAAGATACAAATATCCCGGAACTCCGATCCGTTCGACTGTTAAAATATTTTTTCAAATGGTGTCTTGCTGCCTTGTCTAGATAGATAGTGCGATAGCGGTCTCCTTTTTCTCCACATATTAAGATATCTCCGGTAATCCAATCAATGCTATTACGATCAATCTCAAGGACTTCTCCTACCCTCGCACCTGTGCTGCGAAGAAATTCTATCACGGCACGCTCCCTCAACGTCTTGCATCCGTCACGCAATTTTTCCATTTCTTCCTGACTAAAATAATCAATCGGCTTTCTGGATATCTTTCTTACCTCCGCAGACTCAACCGGATTGTCTCGAATCAATTTTTCTTTTCGCATCCACGTAAAGAATGCAGATAAAAATCTCCTCTCGTTATTGACCGTAGAAGCTTGATTTTTTTGACCACCGGATGATATATTACGCTTTTCGTATTGATCTAGGTAGTGATGTATATCCATCTCGTCCATGGTGTTCAGTGCTTTATCTGCTGCAAGCAAAAGTCTTTTGATAGCCCCTAAATACGCTTCCTTGGTTCCTTTCTTCAAATTTTTCTTTTTATACAAAAACAACTTTATAACATATTCATTCTGCACATCGATATCATTTTTTAATTCCGCCGGCAACGTAGTGATTTCCTCCATATTTACCTTTGTGAACTCATCCATGATGATTTCTTCCAATATCTTCAAAACTCCCTGTGCTGCATATCTAGACATTGCTACTAAAACGTGATTGATGATCTGTGTCTTAATCGATTGATTACGCATTGCGTTTCCCCCTTCAATTGATTACCTACTGATAATTTTTCCCAAACTCCTTCATAAATTCTTTTCTGCTATGTAACTGCTCAAAAGCCTGCTGCCCGGTTCGCTTTAACTGCATATCCAGATCTTTATTTCCTCCATGTACACCAAGTTTATAGTCTCTGTGATGAACACGGCACAAGTGCACTTTCAACCCCCACTGTTCCGATTTTTTTCGGTTTGCAGATCCGTAAAAAATATGATGCTCTTCCACTTGTCCGTATTGTCCACAAACATAGCAGGTCCTGCATTCCCTTTCTTCCAGTATACTTTTTGACATCTATTCGTCTTCTTCCTGTATATAGTCCTGTATATTGTATTGACCAGCAATTTCTTTCTGCTCCATCTCTTCCACGATTTTCGATATGGCTTCGCAGAGATGCTTTGCTTCTGTCTTTGCAAGAACATACTGGTTTTCAAGCAGTGCTTCTTTTACTTTTTCAAGGTAATCGTCCACATCTTTTCGCATCCGGTCGACCGGATCCGGTTTCTCCGGTTGCGCCGGCGCTAATACCGCTTTTTGATCATTTTCCTGTGGATAACTTTCATCTATTTCCTCTATTTCTTCCTGTTTATCCACTTTAAATTTCAATTCTGCTTTTTTGACTTCTCCCCCAATCTTTACTGGGTCTTGCGGTTCTTTTTTCTCCGTTTCTTTTGGTTCTTTTTTCCTTTCTTCTACGACCGGATCCGCAAGTGTCTCAAATCCATACACGCTTTCCCACGCATCCATTCCATCCTTTTCCGGATTTGCCGTAATAAACATAAGATGCGCCATTTTCGCAAATTCCCGATAGCTTAGATCATGATTTTTATCGCATCCAAATACTTTGTATTTCATTCCCGTGACTGCATCATACAAAAACAACATATACTTTCCTTTTCGGAAAACTCCGTTCCCCTTGGGATTGATGCACTCCTGTATCTGTTCTTCCGGTGTCAATATGGCACTTACTTCTTGCAATGTAACGATATTTAGCAATTTTAGGAGCATCTTGTGGCATTCTGCCTGTTCTCTTCCCGGTCCCGGTCGGAAGAATTCCATAAGGATCGCTTGAAGATCTCCGCCTGCTGCCTGATCCGGTTCCACTTCCTCCGAATTTTGTTTGTAAAATCGGTTTAATTCCCGGATATCTTCCCTTGTGGTCTTTTCCGTTACCAACTGCATATCCTCTTCCGGAAGTGACAGCATTTCCGATAGCTTAGACTGTCCCATCCCTCGGTATCGTTCCTCTAACTCCGGGCTGTCACCATTCACTGCGTATTTGCTATTGATTCGAATAAAGCGGTAAGTATCATCTTTATTTAATCCAAATTCTGCCCTTCCAAGTTCCTCAATGCTGCGGTATCCCGCCTGCTGCATCATTCCTGTTTTGATCAACTGTTTCAATTGCCATCCAATATATACAAAATTCTCACTGGTCTGGCGCATCCTTATACGCAGATCTTCAATAATTCCTTGATAATTCATGGGCTCCGTCATCTTTTCCTCTCTTATCCTGCTTTTCTGTTCTGTAACCTTTTCATTTTTTGCTCTTCGTTTTTCATTTTTTGCTCAAATGCTTTTACAAAGGCTTCTACCTCAGGCGTCATGGCACAATTATACTTTCCTCGGCACTGGATCACCTTCCCGTTCGCCCACTCCATCGTATAGTAGGATTTTAGTGGTGTTTTTTCTTTCCGAATGAACAAAATCGTGGTTTCTCCTTTTGCTACCTTCTCTGCATAAGTTCCAACACAATGGTGCAGGCATTTTCCCTCTTCCCGAAGATCCTCTTCGGTTTTTGGATACACCAAAATTAATCCTTTATGTTTCAAGTTGATCGCTTGATGATTGCCCTGCTCCTTTAATATCTTTTCAATAATTTTCTTTCTCTCCTTTTTTTCCTGCTCCTTTCTTTGATCCATTTCTCGGTTGTACTCTTGTTCGGTTCGATCATGAACCGTCCTAAAATGCTTTGGAAAAAAGATAAAATCATTTTTCAGATCATAACCCAATTTTTTGCACCACCGAATGTAATCAAGCCAGTCCGAGCCCATATGATCGAGTTCTACCGATTCTTTTTCAAAATAGTTCAGGATTCGATCCAAAGAAGCATAGCGGAGAAGCTCAATGATACCGGTTTTACATCCCTGTGTTTTGTAAAATCGTACGATCTGCTCTTCCGTCACGCGATGTCCATACTCACTAAACCGCTGTAGAAGAATCAAAATCCCCCAGTTCCCATTTAGATGCATTAAAATCTTTAAATTTTCCTTCGTTATTTTTAAAATTTGCAATACACTTTTCCCATTTTCGTCTATGCGGTTGTCTGCATTGTTTTCCAGCAGGTCTTGTAAGAGATTGGTTATCCCCATTTTTATAAAATATTCCATGTATGGCTTGTATTGATGGAGAATTTTTCCATATCTCACTTCGCTTCCCTGTTCTTTTTATGCCAGTATCTCGATTGCACTGTATTGATACATAGTTGCGTTTAATGCCTCCGTAGATTTTTGTGATACAAAACCGATTTTTCGCTGTGATAGGCTTGGCTATATCTACTTTGATTGCACCATCTGACTATTCCGGTCTGTTTGTATGCTTCATAGTAAAATTTTTCTTCCAGATTCTTTCCATCTTTGCACGAGCAGAGGATCCGCTCCGTTTCCCGATATCTCGTTATGTAATTTTTGGCATCTTTTTCAAAATACATTTTTTCCGCTTCAAAATACCGCTGCACGAACCCATTCGATGTTTTTTGAATTAACAAGGTCGTTGCTTGATCCCTTAAATAATTCGGAAGAGTGCCTTTTGGCTTATACACGATCCTGCTTCCGCAATTTGGGCAAATACCAT
>JAVXIV010000183.1:0-4544 GCA_036785645.1 Hungatella sp. | reverse complement strand
TTACTGAGGATGATGACCTTAATGACGATGAATTTGAAGAAGGGTTTTATATTGATCTTTTTTAACCACCGTCTATTTCCTGTGCCCGCTTCCAGCTGGCTTTTAAATTCCAGATTCCTCCATTTGGAGAAATTTCCTATTAAAAAAAGAATAGGCGTTTTCGCCTATTCCAGATAATTCTGTGTATAATGTACATCACCATGTGCATCAATCTCCATGATCATGTAGGAGGGTTTCCTGCCATCCTGACGCGGATAAGACAAACTCCCCGGATTCAGCACCGTCACTCCTTGAATCGTGGAAAGAAATGGGCGATGCGTATGTCCATACATCACGATGTCACATCCTCTATTTTTGGCTTCTTCTGCCAGAATTTCAGGTCCCATCGATACCCGGTAATAATGACCATGCGTAATCAGCACCCGATATTTGCCAAGTCGAATCTCCTTTTCGCGATCCAAGGATGAGAAGAAGTCATTATTTCCAAGAACCATATACAACAGGCAGTTTTCATTGCTCTGATGAAGCCACTGCTCTATGTCATCTTCGCTGCCCTCTGCATCTCCCAAATGAATCATCACATCGATGGGAGATGTTTTTTCAATGACAGTTCGCAAATTATCGTCTTTTCGATGCGTATCACTTACAATCAAGATCTTCATTGCGCTTCCTCCCCATCATATGCCTTTAGCTTCTCCCCCATTGCCTGAAGAGCTTTGCCCCGATGGCTGATCGCATTCTTCTGTTCCATGGGAAGCTCAGCGGAAGTCATGCCATATTCCGGCAGATAAAAGATCGGATCATATCCAAAGCCACCCACACCGGCCGGCTGCTCTGCAATCAGACCTTCCACCTCTCCTTGGGTCGTAAGCGCCTTTCCATCCGGAAGAATTGCCACAATTGCACTGATAAAGCGGGCACTGCGGGCATCTCCGACTGCGGATTTTAAACGTTCCAGAATCACCCGGTTCTTGACCTCGTAGGGCGTATCCTCTCCCAAATAGCGGGCAGAATAAATCCCCGGTTCTCCGTTTAGGTAATCGACAACCAATCCTGAATCATCTGCCATCACAATCCCACCGGTGATCTTCCAGACCGCCCGGGCTTTGATTTCGGCATTTTCCGCAAAGGTAGTCCCATCTTCTATGATCTCAACCTCTGCCATCGCCTCTTTCATCGAGAGAATTTCTAAATTCGGATCTGCCAAGATCAGACGAATCTCCCTCATCTTCCCTTCATTTCCGGTTGCAAATATAATTCTGCGTTTCATCTTCTGCCCTTCCATCCGTCTATGCCGCTTACCGATCCACGGTGTAAGCTTTTAAGCATAGATTACTATGATATTTTTCTTCTGTAGACTCCCAATCGGTGCCCCGATAACTGATATAACCTTCCCCATCGCCGATTTCTACCCGCCCCAGATTTTGATCAGACTGATATTCAATGGCAAGTGGATGAACCGTTCCGGGTGTTGTAAGCTTGACCATGACTGCAAAACGTTCCCCTTTTTTTAGGGCAACCGGGTGATCCAGCTCGATCGTATAGTAACCCGCCTGATCCAAGCTTCCGCATGCCAGTACTTTTCGTTTGGAAAAAGCCGTCTGGATATCCGTATTCGCCTTTAGATTGTCAATCACATAAATCTCATACGTGGTATGAATATCGGTTGCATAGAAACCGGCTGCCAGAAGTGACTGTGCAGAATCCGACCGGTAGACATTGGCTCCATAAGCACTCTCCTGCCCATAACCCATCTGACCAATCCAGCCACACAAATCGCTTTGGTAGATATGTTCGTAGCGGTCTACCGGATCAATGCCCGTGTATACCACATTGTAAATGCCAATATTGCGATCCTCATAAGAGACATAGAAATATCCTTCGTCTCCAAAATCTTCTCCCCAACTGCTCACGCACAGGAAAGCACCGTTCTTCTCGGGAGGAACCGCAAACTTCTCCCTAGGATAGTCATCATCCCATCCCACAATCACGACATCATGATTGGCTTCTTCGGTTCCGGTATAGCAATAAGACTGATACGCATCCTTCTGCAAAGCAGTATACAGTGAACTCTGCACACCCCCATAGAGGATGACACCCTCTTTGATTTTATCATAGTCCTTACTTGGCAGTATTTGAATCTCCTGCACATGCTTCACCGGAGACAGTCCTGCCGGAGAGCTTCCATCTCCATAAGGATCATCCTGTTCCAATACCGGCCCCTGCCAGGCAAGCAAATAGGCCATCGCCATACTGTATTCTCCGCCGTCATCCTGTTTTAAATGAAAGCTATTGCTGATCGACATATGATCTTCCGAAAAATCAAAAGCTTCTTCCGGAAGTAAGGCACTTTCTATCGCGGTAAGCGACGCAAATGCCCAGCAGGTCCCCAAATCTCCCTGATTTTTGACTTTGGGTGCTCTGCCAATCAAACGATTATCATAAGCAGAGGGCAGTGCCTTCTGCTTCAAAGGTTCACGCTCTCTCACGCTTAGCGAAACATCCGGCTTCGCAGACTGCGGCAGGAGGCACAAACAAGCAAGCAATACCAATAACCCATACCATCTTCTACGTTTCAATCGGATCCTCTAGTTTTTTCTGGGCGGTCTTGGCCCCATGAATTGATAATAATAGGTTTTCATCATACCGTTATAGATCTTGCGGTTTTTATCGGCTTTGCGTCCCATGTATTTCTCCGCATCCTCGTAAGCCGTAATCAAGTAAGCAGACCACGAATCCAGAGCTTTAAAACGCTCCCCGATCTCGGTATACAGTGCCGGCAGATTTTCTTTTTCTTCCATTCGTTCACCATAAGGCGGATTGGTGATGATAAATCCGTATTTCTTAGGATGGCTCAAGGCACTGAGCGGACGCTGCTGAAAATGTATCATGTGATCCACTCCGGCGGCTTCTGCATTGGATCTGGCCGCTTTTACAATTTCGCCATCGATATCATAACCCTGAATATCTACCTCAATTGTATCGTCTAGCAGCTCTCTGGCCTCATCCATGGCTTCATACCAGCATTTCTTGGGAATCAGGTTCGTCCACTCCTCTGCCAAAAAGGAACGGTTCATGCCGGGTGCCATATTGGCTGCAATCATCGCCGCTTCAATGGGAAAGGTGCCGCTGCCGCAAAAAGGATCCACCAAAATCCGGTCTCTATTCCAAGGAGTCAGTAAAATCAGGGCTGCCGCCAACGTTTCCGTAATGGGAGCCTTGCTGTTTAAAGTACGATAACCGCGTTTATGCAGAGAATCTCCGCTGGTATCGATGCCGACGGTCACCTGATCCTTATAGAAAAACACACGCAGAGGATAAGCAGTTCCCGTCTCTGCAAAGCGTTCCAAACCGTAGTGCTGCTTCATCCGTTCCACCATAGCTTTCTTCATGATGGACTGGATGTCCGAAGGACTGAATAGCTTGCTCTTGATGGAAGATGCCTTAGTAACCCAAAACTTTCCATCCACCGGAACATAGTCCTCCCATGAAATTGCTTTTGTCTTCTGGAAGAGTTCTTCGAAGCTCTCTGCCTTGAATTCCCCCACCTTTAGGAGTACACGCTCGGTTGTCCGCAGAAAGATATTGGCTCTGCAGATCGCCTCCTCGTCTCCGACAAACGTCACCCTGCCATCCTCTACCAAGGAAATCTCATATCCTAAATCAATAATTTCTTTTTTTAATACCGCTTCCAAACCAAAATGGCATGGCGCAATTAATTCATATGTTTTTTTCAATCGTTACTCCTAACTTATAATGTGATTTCTTTTCGTTTTGTTCCATCCAAATCGCAGATCGTAAAAGTATGGTCTACTAACATCCCATAGCTGGGCGGGTTGCCTTCCTTGGGTAACGATACGGATCCGGGATTGAGCAGATATTGTTCCCCCATCCTCTCGGCCACCGGCAGATGCGTATGACCGTGAATCAGTATATCTCCCGGCTGCATCGGCGGCAATACCTCTGGGTTGTAAATATGCCCATGGGTTGCATAAAAAGTCTTCCCGTTTAACTCCAATAATGCATAATCTGCCATCATCGGAAACTCCAGCACCATCTGATCTACCTCGCTGTCGCAATTGCCGCGGACGGCATAGATCTGATCCTTATATTCATTTAACATCGCAAATACCTGTTTCGGGTCATATTCCATGGGCAGATCATTACGCGGTCCATGATATAGAAGATCTCCCAACAAAATCAGACGGACGGCACCGGACTGCCGGTAAATTTCCAACATCTTTTTACAATAATAAGCCGAACCGTGAATGTCTGATGCAAACATATAATTCATGACCATATTCCTCCTAGCTGCCCTATCCTTCTTTTCACTCTAACAGTACTATTTTAAAGCCAAACAAGGCTTTCTGTCAATGTAGATTCTGCGATCTCTCCAGATATTTACCCTGATAAGCAGATAAACCGTTGGCGATATTCATAACTCGATAGCCATAAGCACTCAAATGGTTACAGGCAAGCATACTTTGTCCCCCCCGATAACAGTAAAATGCCAATAATCGATTTTGAGGCAGTCCCTCTACCTG
>JAVXIV010000182.1:0-4585 GCA_036785645.1 Hungatella sp. | reverse complement strand
GGAATACGGAGAACTATGATTGATAATATGACAACTATGATCCGGAACTTAGTAGTATTTTTGGACAGCATGATTGAGGAAACCATAGAATTGGAACAGCATTTTCGGGAACAGGACTTTGGTGCTTGCCAAATCCACCTGAATGGATTGTTTCAGGCCTTGGAGACTTTGGATGGCCTTACGGATCAGCTTACTGAAAAAGAAACGAAAGGCTCTTATGGTGCCATGATTTCGAATGTGATGTTTACCTTGGAGAAGGTCGTTGAACAGATCAATTTAGAGCGCGATAAGCGTGTCCTCATTTTATTGCGTTATCAATTGCTGCCTTTCCTACAGGAACTACGGGAAGATACTTATTTTTGGTATGGTATTTATCCGGATGCGAAGCGTATGGCTGTTTATTATGAGGAAGAATTTGCAAAAAATCATGAAAATCAATATGTGAAAGCCGGAACATTTCAATATCAGGTATCCATCTTCATACCGGTATACAACAAGGTGGCATATACGAAGAAGTGTATCGAAAGTATTTATCAAAACACGGATTTCGAGGCCAATTCCTGTGAATTGATTTTAATCAATGATGGTTCTACGGATGAAAGCCAAGCTTATTTTGAAAGTCTGGGGGTGCAGAAAGTAGTAGAACTTCATGATAATGTTCGGACGATGATCTTCTCACTGGCATGTCGTGTCTGCGAAGGTCGCTATATGGTTTTTGTAAATAACGATACGATTGTGACACCGGGGTGGTTAGAGACTCTATTGGCTTGTGTAAAGTCTGATCCTAAGATCATCAGTGCAACTCCGGCGACACCCAATACATCCAATTTTCAAAATATATTCGTACAGGATATGACCGAGAAAGATGTGGCATCCTTTTCCGCCCATTACAATCAGCAAAACCCACAAAAATGGGAAGAAAGAAGTCGGATTATGCCGGTCATTGCTCTCTATGATGCGCAGAAAGTGAATCAGATTGGTTTTGCAGATCGCTTTTTTGATACGATGGAATACTGGGATGATGATTTTTCTCTAAGGGCCAGAAGGGCAGGTTTCAAGCAGATGCTGTGTCAGGATGTGTGCTGCTATCATTTTGGAAGCGTGACGGGAAAAGAGAATCAAAGGCAAGCGCAAATCTGGGAAGAAGGCGGCAAATTATTCCTGAAAAAACATGGTGTGGAACCATGGGGGAGAGGGCATTGTTATGATATGGGTGTCATGCATACGTTACCGCATATGACATTTGCCGCTAAAAACAAAGTTTCTATCTTGGGGCTGGATGACGGATTTGGAGATACTATGCTGCAATTGAAAAACCAATTGAAAGAGCGGGGAATCGCAGCGGTTTTGTATCAGGTGACAACAGAGGCAGAGTATGCACCGGATTTATGTGCACAGGCAGACTGCTTTTGGAAGATTCAAGAGATGGAGGAATTGACAGAATGCTTAGGAGATCTCGCGTTTGACATCGTGTATCTATCCAAACCATTGGAACAGTATGCCGAATATAAAAAGTTACTGGATTTTTTGATGCCACATATGACCAAGGGGAGCTATCTGCTTGCAAAAATCAGTAATTTCTATTATTATAAGACCATGGAGCAGGTTCTGGGCGCTAGCCTTTTGGAAGATCATGAGACTACCACTTGGCTGAATCCGGTGAAGCTGGAGGAGTATCTAAGAGCGAAATTCCGTCATATCATGGTAGTCGGGTGGAAGAACCCGGTGATAGTTCCGAATAGTCAGTTGTCAGATCTCTATGCGGAAGCTCCGAAACTATCTCTGATCGGGGATCTGGAGAAAATCATCTATAGCTGTGAGGGACCGGTATGATCAATTTAGTGATGATTGCCAGAAATGAAGAACGCTGCTTGGAACGCTGTTTGAAATCGGTGCAGGGCTTGGTGGATGAAATCATATTGGTGGACACCGGTTCGACAGACCGCACCAAGGAGATTGCCGCTTCTTATGGTGCCAAACTATATGAGTTTGTCTGGAGGGATGATTTTTCGGCGGCACGCAATTATGCACTGGATCAGTCGGATGCGGATTGGAATCTGATCTTGGATGCAGATGAATATCTGACAGAGGGAAGCGGAGCGGATATGCAGTCTTATTTGCAAAAACAGGATCATCTGGGAGCGATTATGATACGGAATGCCTATGAGGATGACCATGAGATTAGCTATGGTACGAATTATACAACCAGACTGCTTCCTCGCGGAGTGCGTTACTGTGGCAGAATCCATGAGCAGGCGGATAGTCATCTGCCGCGTATACGCCTGCCTTGGGTGTTTGATCATGATGGCTATTTACAGCCGCATAAGGCGGAACGCAATCTGCCGCTTTTGCTGGAGGAACTGCGAGAGAATCCGCAGGATCCTTACTACTTATATCATGTGGCATCGACGCTTCGTGAGAGTGACGGCAGGAAAGCTCTTCCCTATTATGAATTATTCTATCAGGAGGTTCCGGATGGAGCAAATTATCGGGTGCGAGGTGTGGTGGGATACTTATACACGCTGATGGAATGCAAGGAATTTGAAAAAGCATTGCAGTTCATCCAACAGGAAGAAGAAAATCTCTCGAAATATGCAGATTTTGAATTTTTTTGTGGCATATTTTTCCTAAAACTGTTATTATTAGATACAAGAAGATATATAGAGTATTTGCCGCGTATTGAAGCTAGCTACTTACATTGTCTTGAGATCGGGGAGATTCCGGAGCATGGGGGTGTACTGGGAACCGGATCCTTCAAAGCAGCCTATAATTTAGGAGCTTGGTATGAAGCTACCGGTGATTTAAAGAAGGCCGATAACTATTATCAATTGTCAAAAAACATGAGAAATGAATAATCAACTGGAGGACTGACCAACGATGAAGATGACGTGTCCGGAATGTCATGCGGTATTTACAAAAGAGGAGGATAACATATTTTGCCCCAAATGTGGAACCATTATAGATCCCGAGGTGATCATACGGCGAGACTATGGTAAGAAACCGGAAGAAGAGAAGAGACCAAAGCCCAAGAACAATAGCTTGTATGGTAATGGCGAATCTAGGATTTATGGTTGGAAGCGGTAGAAGAAAATTTGCCGAAGGAGGAACAGAATGGATATTGCGGCGATGAGCATTTCATTGAATAGTACAAAATTGCAGATGGCTGTTGGTGTGTCTATGACGAAAAAGGTGATGGATCAACAGCAGATCGATGCAGCTAATTTGCTGAAGATGATGGATCAGGCAGCACCACCTTCGGAACATATCATTGATATGCAGGTCTGAAGGAGATTTGGTCAATATGAGATATAGAAATTTTGAAGCGACGTATATGATTTCGCTATTATCTGCCACTCTGAATCAGAGAATTCCACAGACTTCTACGGGAACCCTTGATTGGCGGGAGCTTTTTTATCTGGCAGAGTATCACGATGTAACAAATTCGGCTTTTTATACCATCATGGGATTGCCGGATTCTGTCCCTCAGATTTGGAAAGACCGTTTTTCTAAGATCTTTCGTAAATGGGTTACGATCAATACCGTACAGGAAAAAGAAGTTCGGCTCTTTACGGATGCGATGGAGGAAGAGAAAATCTCATTTCTTGTGATGAAGGATTGGATGATGAAACGATATTATTTGCAGGCAGATATGCGGGCTGTGGATTGTATTGCGTTTTTAATTAAACCGAAGGATGAAGAAGTCACGAAAGAGTTGATGTATGAGCTTGGGTATCGCTGCGAAGAGATCGATTCTTATGGAACGATGCGCTATGATAAAGTAAATGGCTGCCGGATTACGATTTACCAAAAACTCTTTGTAGAGAATGCCAAAATATATGCTTATTTTGCGAAGACCTGGAGACGAGCTCAGCCGATAGGGGGTTATTCCAGCCGACATACACTGGGAATTGACGATTTTTATATCTATTTGATTGCGGATACTTGCGAGGCTTATGCCTGCGGAGAAGTGGACATTCGTTATATCATGGATATTCATCTCTATCTGAAGAAATACAAAGCTACGCTGAACCGAGTGTATATTGATACAGAATTAGGAGGCTTAGAGCTACTGAAATTGGCGCGTTATCTGGAAGAGGTAGGAGATCTGTGGTTTGGCGTCTACGAAGGTGTGGAACCGCGCATCTGCAAGGATGTGGAGGAATACATCTTGACAAAAGGCTGTTATGGACGTGAGACCAGTATTATGCTGTGTCCGATGATTCAAGACCGCGAGATCTGGAAGATCAGAGCCGCCAGAAGGGAACGGATTTATCACTGCCTACGCTGGTGTTTTCCACCGGCTGCGCAGATGAAAGTACAATTTTCGGTGCTCAACAAAATATCCTGGCTGCTGCCGCTCTTTTGGATGGTGCGGTTGCTGCAACTGTTCTATTTGAAGGTGAAGCTGAAATTGACCGGCGTTTCTCGTAGGATAACCTTAAAAACACATGCACTATCCTGCAAGCTGAAAGCCAAGGATTTGTCGGATGCAGAAAAACCGAGCGTCGAAGACGCACCGCTTCCCATGCCCGAGACACGCGCTGCGCAGCAGTCGGAGCCGGTGAATACAGAGGCGGAGCTTTTG
>JAVXIV010000181.1:2423-4596 GCA_036785645.1 Hungatella sp. | reverse complement strand
AAAAATAAAAAAAGTACTTGAAAACTTAAAAAACATGTGCTATATTGAAATTGGAAAACGTTTACACGGAAAACGTTTACACAAAAAACACAAGGGATGGTATGCGGATGACAACTTTTGAACCTAATAGAGATACGGCATTGATTTTTAATATCCAACAGTGTAGTTTGCATGACGGACCCGGAATTAGAACCACTGTTTTTTTTAATGGATGCCCCTTAACCTGTCCTTGGTGCTGCAATCCGGAATCAGCTGCATTGCATTCGGTGTTAATGCATGACAAAAGAGATTGCATAAACTGTGGTAGATGTCAAAAGATATGTCATACAGGAGCAATCCAAATCGTAGAGGGATGTTGGAGCATTCATAAAGATTTGTGTGATACTTGCGGCGCATGTGTAACGGTTTGCCCAAATGAGGTGTTGGAACTAAGTGGGCAGATTTACGAGATTGATGAAGTTTTAAAAGAGATCTTAAAAGATAAAGCTTTTTTTCAAAAATCAGGAGGCGGAGTAACATTCAGCGGCGGGGAAGCTTTCATGCAGATTGATTTTATGGAACATCTGGCAGGCTTGTTACATAAAGAAGGAATCCAAATTGCTTGTGAGACAACCGGTCAAGCAGCACCCGGCAAGTTCAAACGATTATTGGAAGCGGTAGATTTTTTCTTGATTGATATGAAACATTATGATGCTGAGAAACTTCGGCGTGTATGTAACGGAAATTATAAATGGATTCATGATAATACGATTTCTATGGTAGAAAGTGGAAAGCCGGTGGTTGGAAGAATCCCTATCATACCGGGTTTTAATCATTCTCATGAGGACATTGAGAAATTTGCGGAGTATGCGAATCAAGTAGGAATAAAAGAAATTCATCTTCTCCCTTTTCATCAATTCGGAGAACTGAAATATGACAGGCTGCAAAAAGAATATGCTATGAGAGATTATGCAGCATTAAATAAAAACGATTTGTTGGCGGATGCAGATTATTTAAAAAATCTTGGATTCAGCGTACAGATAGGGGGATGATGTAAGAGGTCAATACAAAAATCAAAAATAAAAGGAGGAAAAGGAATGGTATTCAGAGAGCCGACAGAACGAATTCAAAGAATGCGCAGGAAAATGATCGATACTCCGGCATCGATCTGCGCAGAAAGAGGTTTCATTGTTACTAAGATTTACCGGGAGTATGAGTATTTACCGGCAATTGAGTTAAGAGGCAAGTGCTTAGAAGAAGTATTGCGAAACATGTCAATCTATATTGATGACGATACTTTACTGGCAGGAAATCAAGCTTCAGCCGATCGAGCAGCCCCTTTGTTTCCGGAATATGGAATGGATTGGGTATTGAAAGAATTGGATACTTTTTCAAAACGAGACGGAGATTGCTTTGAGATTACCGAGGAAACCAAAGAGACGATCAAAGAGATTGCTCCTTATTGGGGAAATAAAACATTAAAACAAAAAGCATTATCGATGATGCCGGAAATTGCAAAATTCTATTACGACCAAGGCATTATCAAGGCGGAGGGAAGCATTACTTCGGGTGATGGGCATGTTGCTATGGCTTATGACAAGATACTGCGTCATGGATTATTGTATTATAAAAAGTATGCCAAAGAACAATGTAAGAAGCTGGATACGTCCGATTATACCAAAATTAGAAGTTATCATTTTTATAAAGCATTTGCCGGTGTGGTAGATTCTGTGATTGAATTTGCAAATCGGTATGCAGATCTTGCCGAAACGATGGCAAAAGATGCAAATATGAGTGCAGACAGAAAAAAAGAATTGATGAAAATGGCACAAATTTGTCGCAATGTTCCGGCTAATCCGGCGGAAACTTTTGCGGAAGCCGTTCAATTTGTATGGTTTATTCATCTGATTCTGCAAATTGAATCCAATGGGCATTCTTATTCCTATGGACGTTTGGATCAATACCTTTATCCTTATTATGAAAAGTCGATTCAGAGCCAAGAGTGTACAGAAGCAGAAGCATTGGAATTATTAGAAAATTTATGTATTAAAACATTATCGATCAATAAGATCCGTAGCTGGGAGATGACGAAGACCGGAGCCGGTATGCCGCTGTACCAGAATATTACAATTGGTGGGCAGACACCGGATGCACCACACCAAAGCGCAGTAAACCCGGTTACCGGATTGTTCCT
>JAVXIV010000181.1:0-2413 GCA_036785645.1 Hungatella sp. | reverse complement strand
GTTGGAGTGTTGAAACTTCCGCAGCCGAACCTGACGGTTCGATATGATGCAGGTTTGCCGCACGAGTTTATGAAGGACTGCATGGACGTAGTAAAACAAGGCTTTGGTATGCCGGCATTTAACAATGATGAGGTAATTATTCCATCATTCCTTGATAAAGGTGTAGAAGAATATGATGCATATAATTATTCGGCGGTAGGCTGTGTGGAGGTTGCAGTTCCCGGCAAGTGGGGATATCGATGCACCGGAATGAGTTTTATTAATTTCCCAAGAACCTTTTTGACGGCTTTAAACAATGGTGTGGAGCCAACTTCAGGACGAAAGATTTTTGAAGGTGTGGGGCACTTCCGTGATATGACATCATTTGATCAGGTTTTGGAAGCCTGGAAATGTGCAATAAAGGAAGTAACCAGAGTATCTGTCATCATTGATAATTGTGCAGATGTTTGCTTGGAAGAGGGATATCCGGATGTACTTTGTTCTGCTTTGACGGAAGATTGCTTAGAAAGTGGCAAGGCTCTGAAAGAGGGAGGTGCAAAATATGACTTTATAAGCGGTTTGCAAGTCGGCATTGCGAACCTTGCAGATTCCTTGGCAGCCATTAAAGATATTGTATTTACGAAGAATGAGGTAACACCGGGCGAACTTTGGGATGCATTATTGGAAGATTTCTCCAGTCCTAAGGGGAAAAATATACAGATGATGTTGAATAATTGTCCTCATCGCTATGGAAATGATGACAACTATGTGGATCACTTAATTGCAGATGCTTATTCGGATTACATTCATGAATTATCCAAATATCATAATACTCGTTATGGCAGAGGGCCAATCGGTGGAACTTATTATGCCGGAACATCTTCCATTTCGGCCAATGTGCCACATGGTGCGGCAACGATGGCAACTCCCGATGGAAGAAATGCGGGAGAACCTTTAGCAGAAGGATGCTCTCCGGCACATAACCGAGATCGAAAGGGACCGACAGCCGTATTTCAGTCGGTAGCGAAGCTCCCTACCGAAGATATTACGGGCGGAGTTCTGCTCAACCAAAAGCTGAGTCCATCTTTAATGGAAGAAGATCGCAATGTAGATAAGGTTATTTTAATGCTTCGTACCTTCTTTGATACATTACATGGTTTTCATGTTCAATTTAATATTGTTTCGCGTGAGACCTTGATTGATGCTCAGAATCATCCCGAAAAACATAGGGATTTAATTGTACGAGTTGCCGGATACAGTGCGTTTTTCAACGCATTATCTAAAATGACACAGAATGATATTATAGAACGGACAGAACAGACTTTTTAAATAGAGCAATGGAAAGGTAAAGTTTATGAAAATATTAATTGATACTGCAGATATAAATGTAATTAAAAAATTATACACAATTTTCCATTTTGATGGAGTTACCACAAATCCCAAATTATTAGCAAGAATAGATGGAGATCCTATGGAAATCCTGAAAGAAATCAGAAGGGCTATTCCAAATGAGGCAGAACTACATGTACAGGTAGTTTCTTCTGAAAAAGAAGCAATGCTGCAGGAAGCGGAGTATATCTTGGAACAGATCATAAAAGTCCGGCAGGCAAAGATGGAGATGCAGCAATTCGTGAATTATCATCACGAGGTGTAAAAGTAACGGCGACTGCAATTTTTAATGATGCACAGGCTACGATGGCCGCTCATCAGGGAGCATATTCGGTTGCCCCTTACATTCATAGGATTAATAATAAAGGATATAAGGGAGTCGATACTGCAGTACAGATTCAAAATGTACTTACTGTACAACACTATGATACAGAAATACTGGCAGCAGCATTTGAAAGTGTTGGACAAGTGATGGAAGTGATCGCAAGCGGAGCAGCATCTCTTACCGTTGCACCGGATCTGTTAATGGAAATATTCTTCAATATTATAACAGAGGATGCAGTGAAAGATTTTGAACATGACTTTCAAACACAGTTTAAACAGAAAAGTATGTTAGCAAACACAAAGATGTAAACAACGAAAGAGGAGGAAGATTATATGAAAAACAGTAAATTATTAGCAACTATTTTAGGTGTGATTATGGTAACGACGGCAATCACCGGATGTGGCGGCAGTAAAGCAAGTGGAGATTTAAAACTTACCGTATCCGGAATCGGAGGAAGTACACAATACTTACCGGTTTATGTTGCACAACAAAAAGGTTGGTTTAAAGAGGCAGGACTTGAAGTTGAGGACGTAATGTTTACAAATGGTCCGGTTCAGATGGAGTCTTTATCCTCAGATTCATGGGATTTGGGTTTGACCGGTATTGGTGGTGTTCTTTCCGGAGTGATTCGCTATGATGGCATTATTGTTGGAGCGAGCTCTAGCGATGATGGTGCACAGTATGTTTTTGCACGGAAAGATTCTCCAATTGTGGAAGCAG
>JAVXIV010000180.1:0-4596 GCA_036785645.1 Hungatella sp. | reverse complement strand
GAGACGGGCATCAACGATGAAGAACGAATCCAAATCATTTCCGGGATCACACCGGAAGACCAGATCATCACTACTTGGAGTCCGGAACTTTATGAGGGTGCACCGGCGGAACGCATGAGCGAAACCACAGCAGCCAAAACCCAAGCAGCCGAAACCGTAGCACAGTAGAGGGGGAAAACAACATGAGTTTAACAAAAGGTGTCCTCAAAAGACCGGTTACCACGGTACTGGTCATCCTGTGTCTTCTGGTATTTGGCATTTCCTCTCTGACCTCTTCCAAAGTGGAACTGATTCCGGAGATGAACATGCCCATGATGCTGATCAGCACGGTTTATCCGGGAGCCAGTCCTGATGATATCAATCAACTGGTGACCCAGCCGATCGAAAGTGAAGTTGGTATTCTTAGCGGCATTAAGACTACGACATCCATGTCCAATGAAAATCTCTCCATTGTCATGCTGGAATATGAGTATGGTACCAATATGGATAAAGCGTACTCCGACCTAAAGAAGCGGATGGACAGCGTGACGGCACAGCTTCCAAAAGACGCGCAGACACCGCTGATTGTGGAGATGGATATCAATAATACGGCTAGCGTGATGCTTTCCGTCAACAATGCAGCACAGCCCAATCTCTATAATTATGTCAATAATACCATTGTCCCGGAATTTGAAAAGTTGTCTTCCGTGGCGAGTGTAGATGTCAGCGGCGGACAGGAAGAATATATACGCATTCAATTGATTCCTGAGAAATTGAATCAGTATCATTTGAATATGAATGCGGTAGTAACGGCAATCTCCAACGGAAGTTTCTCTTATCCGGCAGGAGCTACCCGGGTGGGATCGCAGAAATTATCGGTGACTGCCGGTGTGGATTACGATACGATAGAACGTCTGAAATCCATTCCCATTTTAACCGGAAGCGGCGATATCATTTATCTGGAAGATGTAGCTTCTGTGGGTAAGACGTTGGAAGATGCCGCCGGAATCGGACGCTATAATGGAGAAGATACGATTTCACTGGGCATCAAAAAGCAGCAGAGCAGCAGCGATATGGAAACTTCTCAGGCCGTAACCCGAGTCGCAGAGAGACTGCGGGCAGCAGATCCGGATCTGGAGATGATCGTTGTCAACGATAACAGCGAGATGATCCAGTCATCACTGAAATCGGTAACCAATACGATGGCGATGGCAGTGCTGGTTTCCATGGCGATCATTTTCCTGTTCTTTGGCGATTTTAAGGCCTCCATGATCGTAGGAAGTTCGATTCCGGTATCCATTTTAGCGGCACTCATCGCTATGAACGTGATGGGATTTTCCTTAAATGTAATTACGCTGAGCAGCTTGGTGCTAGGTGTCGGCATGATGGTAGATAATTCGATCGTGGTGCTGGAAAGCTGCTTTCGGTCTACGAAGGGGAAGGGATTTCGAGAATACGCAAGTGCAGCCCTAGAGGGGAGCGGAATTGTACTTCAATCCATCATTGGTTCTACCTTGACCACTTGTGTCGTATTCCTGCCGTTGGCATTCCTAGAGGGAATGGTAGGCCAGATGTTTAAACCTCTGGGATTTACACTGGTATTTTGTATGCTGGCATCTTTAATCTCCGCGATGACAGTGGTACCTCTCTGCTATACGATATACCGTCCCAAAGAACGGGATCATGCACCGTTTTCTGCTCTGGTCATGTGGATGCAGAATCGCTATCGCCGGATTATGCTTGGAATCTTGCCGAAGAAGAAAACCGTTATGTTCCTATCGGCGGCATTGTTGCTGCTATCTTTGGCAATGGCCACACAGCTGCGTTCGGAACTGATGCCGGCGGGGGATGAGGGAACCATTGCGATTACCATTGAAACCAGACCCGGTTTGACGGTGCCCGAGGCAGATAAGATCCTTTCACAAGTAGAAGCCATCGTAACTGCAGATCCTAATCTGGGATCCTATATGCTTTCCTATGGAGGCAGCGGTTTGAGTATGGGGGGTGGCGGCGCAACCCTGACGGCTTATTTAAAAGACGACAGAACCATGGAAACCGCACAGGTTTTAAAGTCATGGAAACCACAGATGAATGCTTTGCCGGACTGCAGTATCACGATGATTGAGAGCAGCAGCGTCAGTATGATGCTGACCTCGAATGACCGGTTTGAAGCCATTCTCCAGAGTACTCAGTATGAAGATCTAAAAGCGGTATCCGATCAGATTGTAGCAGCGATGATTGCACGGCCGGATGTGACACAAGTCCATTCCACTTTGGAAAATGCAGCACCCTTGGTTAAGATCCAAGTAGATCCGATTAAGGCAGCGGCGGAAGGTCTCTCTCCGATTCAGATTGCAGGCACGGTCAATATGATGCTGAGCGGCAAGGAGGCTACAACACTTGATGTAGATGGAAACGAGATGAGTGTTATGGTAGAATATGCACCCGATGAATACCGCACGCTCGATCAGATGGCGAGTATCCTTCTGGCGACACCGACCGGCAGCTTCGCAGCACTCGAGGATGTGGCAGAGATCACCTTTCAGGACAGTCCACTCAGCATCACGCGTGAAAATAAACAGTATATGGTGACGGTAACCGGAGATTACACCGAATTTGCCCCGACAGACCGCATCAAGGCGAAAGACACGCTGATGAAAGAAGTGATCAACAGCAATTTAACCGCGGATGTGTCCGTCGCGAAAAACACAATGGATCAGATGATGGCAGAAGAATTTGGAGCTTTGTTTCAAGCCATTGCCATTGCCGTATTTCTGGTATTTGTCGTTATGGCGGCTCAGTTTGAATCACCGAAGTTTTCTGTTATGGTGATGACCACGATTCCGTTTGCCTTGATTGGTTCCTTTGGTCTTTTGTTTTTTGCAGATGCCAGTATCAGTATGCCGTCACTTCTGGGATTTTTGATGTTGGTGGGAACGGTAGTGAATAACGGAATTCTTTATGTAGATACGGTGAACCAATATCGGCAGAATATGGATATGCAGACAGCTCTCATTGAGGCCGGTGCGACACGTTTAAGACCTATTTTGATGACAACACTTACCACGATGGTTGCGATGATTCCCATGTGTTTTGCTTATGGGGACAGCGGCGAGATGCTGCAGGGCTTGGCACTGGTCAATGTGGGAGGATTGTTGGCATCTACCATATTATCCCTATTGATGTTGCCGGTATATTATACTATAATGAGTCGTAAGAGGAAAAGTGAACCAGTTTTGGATTGAGGAGGATATTTAAATGAAGATCAAAAGTAAAATGATGCCCCTGTGTTTGGCAGCGGTGCTGGCAGGCAGCACGGTGATTCCTGTCTGGGCGAGCCCTGAATTTTCAAGAACTGCAAAGGAATGGGAAAAGCTGCGGGACAATACATTGGAATACGGAGAATTGGAGGGACTGATTCAGGAATACAATACGACCGTTCTCAATAACCGCGTAGAGCTTGGCAAAGAAACTGCCAGAAGCAGCGAAGATTTTGCCAGAAAGTACTGGGATGCCGCAGCCAATGCTTATGATAAAGCAGAGGCGGCCGCCGGAAGTGCCGGTGCGATTCCGGCAGAAATTAATGCCAGACAAGCCGAATTGACAGCGGAGAATAATACGACCAGTATGGAGACGATTCGTTTGGGTTATGAAAAAACAGAGAAGGGTCTGGTGATGCAGGCGCAAACGGCGATGAATTCCTATTATCAATTACAAAATCAGAGGAATGCGCTGCAAAAAACCAGAGAAGTGGCAGAAGCTTCTTACCGTGCAGCGAGCACACAGGCAAGACCCGATATCGGTATGGCAACTCAGGTGGATGTTTTGACTGCACAGCAGAATCTGCAGTCTCTGGATGGAAAGCTGATCAGTTTGGAACAGCAGATTCAAAGCACCAAACAGAAACTTTGCGTGATGACCGGATGGGCAGTCGATGCAAATCCGGAGATTATGGGGATTCCGGCAACGGATCTTAATCGCATCGCTGCGATGAATCCGGAGACCGATCTGCCCAAGGCATTGCAACAAGACTATACGCTTCGCATCGATCAGCAGAAACTTAAGAATGCAACCAGCATGGAGAATACCGAGTTGCTGACCCAGACCGTAGCCAATGATAAACAGCAGATTGCAGTAGCGCTTACCACGGCTTATCGCGCAGTTTTGCAAGCCAAGAACGCTTATGATCAGGCTGCTTTAGACTGCGATGTGGCAGCAGGCAAGAAGAGTACGGCGGATCAAAAATATCAGCTTGGCACGATCAGTAACTTAGAACTTTTACAGGCACAGTCTGCATGGATCACGGCGCAGGGCGAGAAAGAAAATCAGAATCTGGCACTGTTTCAGGCGATGGAGACGTATGACTGGACGGTGAAAGGAGTAAGAGGATGAGACAACGCAGATATGCCGCAGTTTTGGGACTTGTGATGTTTTTTTGCACAGTGAATCCGTTGTCCGCCCACGCAGCCTCTGATCCGGAGGGGTATGATGTTAAGACGCAGGCGAGACTGTTGGATCAGACACTGGAATATGATGAGATTCCCAATCTAGTGACGGAATATAATCCGATGTATCGGATGATGAAGCAGGGGATTGCGCTGAATACAGCACCGGCGG
>JAVXIV010000179.1:3032-4605 GCA_036785645.1 Hungatella sp. | reverse complement strand
AACGTGCAAGAATATGCCCCCTCTGAACAGTTACAATTCAATTTCAAATAGGAGTCGCTATGATACATGAATTTTCCAGAACAGAATTACTCATCGGAGAATCCGGAATCAACCAATTAGCAAACAGTACCATTGTCGTACTGGGTGTTGGCGGAGTTGGTTCTCACTGCATCGAAGCTCTGGCAAGAAGCGGAGTTGGACGCTTGATTCTCATCGATCCGGATCCAGTGGCACTCACCAACTTAAATCGGCAAAGCATCGCCTATCACAGTACCATCGGACAGTATAAAACAAAAGTGATGGAACATCGTATTTTGGATATCAATCCTCATGCCAATGTCATCACTTTTGAGTGCTTTATTTTACCTGATAATCTAGCAGAGGTATTGAACCGTGTAGATGGCCGTATTGACTATATCATCGATGCCATCGATACCGTATCTGCCAAGCTTGCCCTTGCAGAATATGCAACGTCCCATCAGATCCCTCTGCTCTCTTCTATGGGAACCGGCAACAAGCTGCATGCAGAATTATTTGAGATCACTGATATCAGCAAGACTTCCGTTTGCCCTCTTTGCCGCGTGATGCGCAAAGAATTAAAAGTGCGTGGAATCGCACACTTAAAAGTATTGTATTCCAAGGAAAATCCGATTCGACCCATGAATTCCCAAATTCCGTTGGAAGAAGTCAATCAGAAACGTTCCACTCCGGGAAGCATCTCATTCGTACCTCCGGTAGCCGGACTGCTGATCGCAGGAGAAGTAATCCGAGACTTGATTTCCCGGCCATCCTGAATCGAATCGCATTGCGGTGGTTAGGATCTGCGCTCTAACAGACGCTGCTTTAGTACTTTGCCGCTCAATCCCGCATAGACGGCTGCGGAAACCATAGCTGCCGTCAGGTCGATAATCGGCTCGGTATAAAATACCGCTTCTACACCAAAGAATCTCGGCAGCAGCAGCACCAAAACAAAAAATAACAGTTTTCGAAAAGAAGAAAGTGAGATTGCGATTTTGGCAATCCCCATGCCGGTAAATCCATCTACAAAAGTGTACTGAACTGCCAGTGGAATGACCATGAGCGTACTGATGCGGATTGCTTTCACCGACAATTCCACATATTCCGGATTTCTGGTGAAAATCAATACAAAGAACTTGGAAAAGATCTGTGAAAACAGAAACATCAACGTTGTAAACATCAGTGCGATCTTTAATATCTGCTTTTCTGCCTGCCGCACCCGGTTCATCTGTCTGGATCCATAATTATACCCCAGAATTGACTGAGTTCCGGCTGTAATTCCGCCAAGCGGCATCGTTACCATCAGCATAAAGCTCTGCATAATCGTTCCGCAGGTCACCATCATATCACCACGCTCCGGCCCGCCATAATGTTGCAGTACGGTATTCATCGTGATAATCAGGACATTATCCAGTGCAATAATGATAAACGGAGAAAGTCCCAGAAGTAGAATCTGCTTACAGATATCCCAAGAATAGCCTCCAAATGTAATCTTAACCGGAATTTTCTTTCCAAACAGAAACCATGTGATGTAACCCGCTGAGCAAGCATGTGA
>JAVXIV010000179.1:0-3022 GCA_036785645.1 Hungatella sp. | reverse complement strand
AACACCGTCGCCAATGCCGCTCCGCCTACCCCCATATGTAGGGTGAAGATAAAGATCGGGTCGAGTACCAAATTCATCACGGCTCCCATCATCACAGCTTTCATACCGACCTTGGCAAACCCCTGACAGATGATAAACTGATTCATACCCGCTGCAGTCAGCGCGAAGATCGTCCCCATCAAATAGATGGTAAGATATTGATTGGCATACACAAAAGTAGCTTCACTGGCACCGAACCACATTAGCAGCTTGTCTTTTAGCAGCAAAGACACCACCGTCAATACGGTAGATATAATCAGCAGCATCAAAAAACTGTTGGCCAGTACTTTCTTGGCTCCTGCTGTATCTTTTTCTCCCATACGAATGCTGAGAATAGGGGCTCCTCCAAATCCAAAGAGTGCCGAAAAAGAAGCAATCAGAGTCACAATCGGGCCGCAGATTCCAACCCCTGCCAATGCCAGTTCTCCTACTTCTGCGATATTTCCAATGTACATACGATCTACAATACTATAAAATACGCTCACAAACTGAGCCAACATCGAGGGAATCGCCAAACGCACTACCAAGGTCTTAATATTGTCTTTTCCCAGGTTATTCTCTAACTGCATGTTTCTTACTCCTGTATTCTTCTATTGATTTTCCTTTTCAGCAAAAAGCTGCACCAACCCAAAGGTTCGTGCAACTTTTTGATCCAATTGCTTATGGTATATCGTTCGTATATCGTTCATGCAAAAAACTACTCGTATTTCTTTTTTTCTTTTTTTACTTTGACCGCATCATTGGGAAGTTCGGCCTTTTTCTTTTTCTCCTGTTTCTTTTCAGGATTTTTGTTTGCCATGTGAGATCACCTCCTTCATATACCTAGAGCCAGTATAGCATATTTCTCGAATTTGATCTAGACTTATTTGATCGGTTTTTCTTAGAATTTTCCTGCAGTTGCTGCCATTTCTACACCGACGGCTACCGCTACGGTCATTCCAACCATAGGATTGTTCCCTGCACCGATAAGTCCCATCATCTCTACATGGGCAGGAACAGAAGAAGAACCGGCAAACTGTGCATCAGAGTGCATACGTCCCATAGTATCCGTCATGCCATAAGAAGCAGGGCCGGCTGCCATATTGTCCGGATGAAGGGTACGACCGGTACCGCCGCCGGATGCAACTGAAAAGTATTTTTTGCCTTTTTCAATACATTCTTTCTTGTAAGTACCTGCAACCGGATGCTGGAAACGAGTTGGGTTCGTGGAGTTACCGGTGATGGATACGTCTACGCCCTCTTTCCACATGATTGCAACACCTTCGGTTACGTCATTAGAACCGTAGCAGTTTACTTTGGATCTCAATCCATCCGAGTAAGCAATACGAGAGATCTCATTGACTTCCCCTTTATAATAATCCATCTCGGTTTCTACAAATGTAAAACCATTGATTCTAGAGATTACCTGTGCTGCATCTTTGCCCAAACCGTTCAAAATGACACGAAGTGGTTTCTGGCGAACCTTATTGGCTTTCTCTGCGATACCGATGGCGCCTTCTGCAGCGGCAAAGGACTCATGTCCCGCCAAGAAGCAGAAACAATCGGTGGTTTCTTCCAACAACATCTTGCCTAAGTTGCCATGTCCCAAACCAACCTTACGCTGATCTGCAACGGATCCCGGAATACAGAAGGATTGAAGACCTTCTCCGATGGCTGCAGCAGCATCAGAGGCTTTTCTGCAGTCTTTTTTGATTGCAATTGCTGCGCCTACAATATAGGCCCATTTTGCATTTTCAAAACAAATTGGCTGGATCTGCTCCACCAGCTGATATACGTCCAAGCCGGCATCCTTGGTGATCTTCTCTGCTTCTTCGATAGAAGCAATGCCATAGCTGTTTAATACTTCATTTATCTGTTTAATACGTCTTTCATATGATTCAAATAATGCCATGATAGGTAGTCCTCCTTCTTATTCCTGACGTGGGTCAATGATTTTAACAGCATCTGCTACACGGCCATACTGACCTTTTGCTTTTTCGTAAGCGGTGTTTGGATCATCACCTTTTTTGATAAAATCTGTCATCTTACCCAGACTTACGAACTGATAACCAATGATCTGATCGTCTTTATCCAAAGCAATTCCGGTTACATAGCCTTCTGCCATCTCAAGATAACGAGGACCTTTTTTCAAAGTACCGTACATCGTACCTACCTGAGAACGTAAACCCTTGCCAAGATCTTCTAGTCCCGCACCAATCGGAAGACCATCTTCTGAAAATGCACTCTGCGTTCTGCCATAAGCGATCTGCAAAAACAATTCTCTCATAGCGGTATTGATTGCGTCACAAACCAAGTCTGTGTTCAATGCTTCAAGCACCGTTCTGCCCGGTAAAATCTCAGCAGCCATAGCTGCGGAATGGGTCATACCGGAGCAACCGATCGTCTCGATCAATGCTTCCTGAACAATTCCCTCTTTGACATTGAGTGTCAATTTGCAGGCGCCCTGCTGTGGAGCACACCAGCCGATGCCGTGTGTTAAACCGGAGATATCTGTAATCTGTTTGGATTTTACCCATTTTGCTTCTTCTGGGATGGGAGCAGCGCCATGATGAACGCCCTGTGCTACTGTGCACATTTCTTCTACTTCATGTGAATAAATCATTATAAAACTCCTTTCAAATAAGTAATAATGGTGAAGTACTTTGTTAAATTTATCACATCATACCTGTTCTTATTTTCTCACAAAACGTCAAATTAGTCCAGTGATTTTCTAAAAAACTTATAAAATCCTTCGAACAGACAAGATGGTTCGATAGGTAGCCGGTCCTACCTTGATTCCGGTAGACGGAGAACTGGCATGCACAATCTGCCCATTGCCGATATAGATGCCCACATGACCCGCATAGCAGATCAGATCTCCGGGCTGTGCATCTGAATAGGAAACTTCCCTGCCGGCCGAACGCTGTTCACCGGAGGTTCGCGGAATAGAAACTCCGAAATTGCGATATACTCCCTGTGTAAATCCGGAACAGTCTGTACCATT
>JAVXIV010000178.1:0-4617 GCA_036785645.1 Hungatella sp. | reverse complement strand
ACGAATCCCAACAGAATCGCTTTTGTCGCATGCACATGCATGGGAAGGACTTGCAAAAAATTAGCCAAAATTGAAAACAGCATAATATAGCCACCGATTTTCACCATAACTTCAATGGAATTCATCATGGTGAAATCGAAGGATGATTTTTCTTTGGTGCTTGCTTTTGAGGATTTGCAAGGCTTTGAGATTCCATATATCCTGCGCGAGAGCAAGGAAATCGGCAGAATCGGCAGATAAAGGGCAATCAAAATCCAGACGATGGATAAATGCTGATCCAGTCCGGATGCAACATAACCAAGCAGAAACATCGGGCTTGGATGATTACAAATGGAAAGTAGATAAGCCCCTTCTGCCGACGTGATCTGTCGATCCTCTAGAAATTCGCTGCAGGTTTTAGCACCCATGGGATAGCCGCACAGAAGTCCGGCGATCAGAATATAGCTTCCGCCATCGGAAAGCCTCATCACCTGATGAAGCAGCGGTCGCAGAGGAAAGGTAAGCAGATGCATGGCATCCCATGCCACAATCATATTAGAGCAGATCATAAAGGGCAGTAAGCTGGGAAGAATCGTCTGAGACCATAAAAGCAGACCGCGTTTTGCACCTTCGTAGGAGAGAACCGGATTACACAGCAATAGGATCAAAACGGCAACTGCCGCCATACCCGATATGGATTTTTTCATAGACACCGGAATAAGATAGTTTATATACTATATGTTGTGAGGTTTTATTCCTATGATGGTAATTCTGATTTTATTGCTGTCCGTCTTTCAGGTGACGGTGATGGACTATCTGATCCGGAATCCGGACTATTATCAGTTAGATGCCTATACCGTGGAGCAAGATGCTTTTCGTTCGATGATCTTGGGGGAAATGCTGGTATCGCAAACCACTTTCGATTATGATTTACTGACAACCGCTATGATCGAACAGGAATTTGATTTGACCAAATTAAATACACTTACTTATGAAAATAAATGCATTTTAAAACATAAATCCACCGAATATGGCAAATTAAAAAAAGCTTATGAAAGCATCTTTCGGGACTTGAAATATTTTCCAATTCCCCAAAGCAGCCGGTCAGATACCCCTCCGATTACATTTTCCAATGACTGGATGAATACCAGGACATATGGTGGAAAACGCGGACATGAAGGCTGTGATATCATGGGAAATGAACGGGAGCGAGGTTATTATCCTGTGGTAAGTATCACCGACGGAACCGTAGAGAAGATCGGATGGCTGGAACAGGGCGGTTGGCGAATCGGGATTCGATCCCCTTCCGGGTTGTATTTGTATTATGCACATTTATATGGATATAGTAAGAAGCGAAACGTCGGGGATTTTGTGCAGGCAGGAGAACTGCTTGGCTTTATGGGAGATAGCGGCTATGGCAAGACCGAAGGGACTGTAGGAAATTTTGACGTGCACTTACATCTGGGACTCTATCTGAAAACTCCCCATCACGCGGAATTGAGCATCAATCCCTATTGGATTTTAAAATATTTGCAAAAAAATCAATTAAAATACCACTACTAATTCCATGTAAAACAAAAGTATGCTATACTAAAACGGATTATAAGTTTCAGCACAGAGAATACAGATCGAAGTATGATGGAGAATGGCGGTGACAGGGATGACAGAAAAAATCCGATTAGATAAATACCTGGTGGAGATGGGACTTGGAAGCAGAAGCCAGATCAAAGAAGCTGCCAAAAAAGGACGGATTCAAGTCAATGAAGAAGTGGAAACCAAGACCGAGCGAAAGATTGATCCACAGGAAGACCGAGTACTGTTTGACAGCCGTAGGATTTCTTATATCAAAACAGAATATTATATGTTGAATAAACCTTGCGGAGTTGTTTCTGCAACCAGAGATAACTTACACAGCACAGTACTGGATCTATTGGAAGATCGAAACCGATCGGATCTGTTTCCGGTGGGACGTTTGGATATTGATACCGAGGGGCTGCTGCTGATCACCAATGACGGAGCTTTGGCACATCGGCTCTTATCTCCCAAGCATCATGTGGACAAGGTCTATCAAGCCGTGATAGAAGGCAGACTGCCTCAAGATGCCATCCAACAGTTTTGGCATGGAATCACCCTGACGGACGGTACGATTACCTTGCCCGCAGTCCTCACGGTACTCGAAGTAAAAGAAACCGCGAGTCCTCAGACTACCGTTCTTTTAACGATTCAGGAAGGTAAATTTCATCAGGTAAAACGCATGTTTGAAGCATTGGACTGCCAAGTACTGTATTTAAAACGCAAGTCGATGGGCTGCCTTCTGCTAGATGAAACTTTGGCACCGGGCGAATATCGCACACTGCGTGAGGATGAAATCCTACAACTGCAGCAACTCACTTGAAACATAAAAAGAGAAATAAAATAGATAAGGATGGCGAAGATGTTAGAAAAAAAGAAAGCCGTGATTTTTGATTTAGATGGAACTCTGGTCGATTCCATGTGGATGTGGAAAGATATTGACATCGAATTTTTGACCGCCTATGGGTATTCCTGCCCGGATGATCTGCAAAAGGAGATTGAAGGGATGAGCTTTTCGGAAACCGCCGTTTATTTTAAGAATCGCTTTGAACTCCCCCTGGCATTGGAAGAGATCAAAGCCATTTGGACAAAGATGTCTTTAAGTAAATACCGAGATGAGGTTCCTTTAAAGCAAGGAGTTCTGGAATTTTTGCAGCATATCAAAAACCTGGGGTTAAAAGCCGGAATTGCCACGAGCAATGGGCGTGATATGGTAGATGCGGTGATTAATTCTCTGGAGATTGGTTCTTATTTTCAGGTCATTACCACTGCCTGTGAAGTGGCGGCCGGAAAACCACAGCCCGATATCTACTTAAAGGTGGCACAACATCTTCGGGTAGATCCGGAAGACTGTCTGGTATTTGAAGATATTCCGGCCGGTATTTTAGCAGGTAAACGCGCCGGTATGACCGTTTGTGCCATCGAAGATGATTTTTCAAAAGATATGAGAGAAGAAAAACAGCTTTTAGCAGATTACTATATTAACAATTATTTTGATATTTTGAATGGAGCGATCAAATGAAACCAGATTATTTACCAATCAGCCGTGCCGATATGAGTCTGCGTGGATGGAATCAGTGTGATTTTGTCTATGTATCAGGGGATGCCTATGTAGATCACCCTTCCTTTGGACCTGCCATCATATCCAGACTTTTGGAAATGCATGGCTACAAGGTAGGCATCATCGCACAGCCGGACTGGAAAGATTCCAAAAGTATCACCATCTTAGGACAGCCAAAACTTGGCTTTTTAGTTTCGGCAGGCAACATGGATTCTATGGTAAATCACTACTCGGTATCCAAGAAACACCGAAAAGAAGACTCCTATACCCCCGGAGGTATCATGGGAAAACGTCCGGATTATGCAACGGTTGTATACTGCAATTTGATCCGTTCCATTTACCCGGATGCAGCTATCATCATAGGTGGAATCGAAGCCAGTTTAAGGCGCCTTGCACATTATGATTACTGGTCCAACAAGTTAAAAAGGTCCATTTTGTTGGATTCTCAGGCTGATATCATCTCTTATGGAATGGGGGAACATTCCATTGTGGAAATTGCCGATGCATTAAGCAGTGGAATTGCTGTGAAGGATATTACCTTTATCGATGGAACCGTCTATCAGACAAAAAATCTGGAATCCGTCTATGATTATCAAATGCTGCCGGCTTATGAAGATCTTTGTAAAGATAAAAAAGAATATGCCAAAAGCTATTATGTGCAATATAGCAATACCGATCCATTTATTGGAAAACGTCTGGTGGAACCATATGGGAAACATTCGTTTATTGTGCAGAATCCTCCGGCAAAGCCACTGGATCAGATGGAGATGGACGAGGTCTATGATTTGCCTTATATGAGAAACTATCATCCTTCTTATGAAGAAGCGGGCGGTGTCCCTGCCATTCGCGAGATTAAATTCAGTTTGATCAGCAATCGCGGATGCTTTGGCGCTTGTAGTTTCTGTGCGCTGACCTTTCATCAAGGCAGAATCATTCAAGCCAGAAGCCATGAATCCTTAGTCAAAGAAGCGGCTCTTTTGACTGAAGAACCGGATTTTAAAGGTTATATTCACGACGTGGGCGGTCCGACTGCAGACTTTCGTTTCCCCGCCTGTGAAAAACAATTGACAAAGGGAGCCTGTTCCAATCGGCAATGTTTATTTCCGCAGCCTTGTGAAAATCTACGGGCAGACCATACCGATTATATCGAGCTGCTTCGAAAGCTTCGGACCATTCCGAAAGTTAAAAAAGTATTCATCCGTTCCGGAATTCGATTTGACTATGTTTTAGCGGATCCGGGCAAGAAGTTTTTAAAAGAACTTTGTGAATATCATGTCAGCGGTCAATTAAAAGTAGCACCGGAGCATGTGGCCGATCGCGTACTTGCCATGATGGGAAAGCCCAAGAATCATGTGTATCGGCAATTTGCTCAAGAATATAAGGATATGAATACCAAATTAGGCAAAAAACAGTATTTGGTGCCGTATCTGATGTCGTCACACCCGGGATCTTCCATGAAGGAGGCGGTGGAATTAGCCGAATATTTGAGAGATCTGGGTTACATG
>JAVXIV010000177.1:0-4658 GCA_036785645.1 Hungatella sp. | reverse complement strand
TGCGAAACGATGACCCCATCCGCAACCGTAAAAATTTGGCATTTGCACTGAATACGATGCTCAGAAAATCTCTGGATGAGACCGGCATCCATCCGGTTTATATTGACATCTTCTCCAATAATTTTGCCTATCTAATCGAAAGCTGCGATTCGATCAAGCAGGTGGAGGAACTGCTCTATCAAATGGTGACTTTTTATTGTTCTTTCGTTCAGAAATACCGACCGGAAGGCAGCTCCCCTCTCATCCGTAAAACCGTCAACTACATCCGCATTCATCTGGGTGATGATTTAACGCTGCCCGTAATCGCCGCAAAGTTCCATGTCAGTCCTTCGTATCTATCCAAATTATTCAACGAAGATCGGCAAATCTCTCTGCCTAACTATATCTCAAAGATCCGCGTAGAAAAAGCGTGTGACCTTTTAAAAATCACAGCAATGCCCATACAGGATATTGCTTACTATGTGGGATTTTCCGATTTAAACTATTTTAGCCGCTGCTTCAAAAAACATACGCATAAAACAGCCACCGAATATCGAAATCTCTATGGCATGTGACCACTTTTTACCGGATAATTTTCTACCAAACTTGTCAGTATGCTGTTTAATATTTCTTGATAAATCGGTTAGACTATGCTAATCTATAGAATATAATAACACAATAGGGAGCGCTGTCCGGAGGAAATCCTATGAAACGTCACGAATCTGAAGAAGATTATTTAGAAACGATCTTGGTACTGAGAAATAAGCTGGGGATGGTTCGTTCGATTGACATTGTAAATGAAATGCAGTTTACCAAGGCAAGTGTCAGTGTGGGCATGAAGAACTTGCGTGAAAAAGGCTGCATTACGATGGATACCGATGGTTATATCACCCTGACAGAGCAGGGTGCACAGATTGCAAGTTCTATCTATGAGCGCCATCTGCTGCTGACCAAGATGCTGATTGCCATTGGAGTGTCAGAGGAAACGGCCAAGGAGGACGCATGCCGTGTAGAGCATGACATCAGCACCGAAACCTTTGACCATATTAAGGAACATTGGTCAAAAGAGAGGAAACTATGAAGCCTATATTTCTGTATGTAAAAGATAAATATATAAACCCCAAATACCCATTTCGGGATCGGCTCTACTTTCTATTTGGAACTGCCGGAGTCATCAGTGCCGGAGCTGCCTTTGCTTCCGCTTAAGACGGATTGCGTTTTCCCGACATGGTTTGTTGGATGATATCTCGCATGATTTCTTCGCTTAGGGTACCCGTCACATAACCAAATACCATACCCTCCCGGTCTATCATAAATGTAGTCGGAAATGAAGATACATAATAATCCGATAATACGCTTCCTGTTATATCCATCACAACCGGGTAAGTATAAGCACCGTCTTTTAGAAATTGTCCTACCTCTTCCACCGTACCGTCTTGATTACTCGGATGCTCGGTGGTTTTTGGATTAGCAACACCTAAGATGACGAGGTCTTCTGCATTTCCGCCATATTCTTCATACAGCTTCTGAATATCCGGCATCTCTGCACGGCAAGGGGGACACCAAGTTGCCCAGAAATTCAAGAAAACAACCTTGCCCTGATAATCCGACAACGTATGCTCCTCTCCGTTTTGATCCAACAGGGTGAAATCCGGTGCTATAACCTGATCTTGTGCAGTGCTTGGATCAGTTTCTTCCGCTTGGTTCGTTTCCACGGCCGGAATCCGATCTGTGGCAGTGATCTGCGTTTCTTCTATATTGGTACGTTTGTTACCGGTCTGCGATAAATAACCGGTGATTCCATTCATCCATCCGGTGAACATCATGACCCCCATGAGAATCATCAAAACTCCCCCCAGCTTCACCGTGTAGCGCACAACCTGCTGATGCTTTTTGATAAAGTCCAGTACCGTTCCGGTAAAGATTCCAATTGCCAAAAATGGCAGCACAAACCCCAGCGTATAAACTCCAATCAGTACAAAGCCCATCGCAGAAGAATTGGCCGAAGAAGCCATCAAAAGGACACTGGTCAGTGCCGGTCCCACACAAGGTGTCCACGCAAAACTAAAGGTAAATCCCATCACGAGCGCCAACAGTGGGTTCATCGCCACCCGGTTGAGACGAAGTGGAAGCCGATGCTCTCGCTTAAAAAAGTCAGAACCAAAGATACCCAGCTGGAACAATCCGAAAAATATGACAATCAGACCGCCAATCCGTGCAAACAGAATACGGTGCCCACCAAAGAAGCGGCCCACTGTCGTAAAGCCAAATCCAAGTAAAAAGAAAGCAAAGCTAACCCCAATGACGAAAAACAGAGTATTCAGCATCACCGTCTTCTTTTTATATTGAATGGTACCATCACCCGCGGTACTCTTGGTACCTCCGGTCAGATAACCAATATACAAGGGCACCAGCGGCAGCACACAGGGAGAAAAAAAGCTCAATATCCCTTGCAAAAACACAGTAAATGCCGGAATTCCTACCTCAACTGAAAAACCCATACCCTCACCTCTTTCTATATTGCCAAGCACTCAATCTTCCGATTCCAAATCATCGAATATCGAAGAATCATAAAAATCACGAATGCTAATCCCCAAGCCTTCTGCTATTTTTTTAATATTGACAATTCCCGGGTTTTTACTTTTGCCATGAAGAATACTTTTGACAGTAGAAGACGGCATACCGGTCAAATAAATCAGTGCATATTCCGATAATCTTCTCTCTTTTCTCAGTTCCTCAATTCTTTTGTTGGTTGCCTCATATACCTTCATCACTCGCATCTCCTTTTTTTAATAGTGTATCCGAAGAAGGCGAATTGATAGGGCGTCTTGTCGTCCTTTTTGAGGCTTAAAAAAAGAAGAAGTACAGTCTTTTGGGACTCTCTCCTTCTGTCAAATTTTTTCTTTATTTTCGTACTTTAGGAATCCAAAATCCTTTGCAGTCCTCTGGTTCGATGTTACGGCACCCGGCTACAATATAGATCGGGCGATCCTTTAGTTCCGAAAATAAGATTGCAATATATTCTCCTATAATTCCGATCAGCAAGAATAAAATTGCGAACATGAAGCAGATCAGTACAACAATGGTTGCATAACCACTCGGGGCTCCCCCTCTGGTACACAGCGTATAAATCATCACAATCACACCTAAAAGTGCGGCAAAAATTCCGGCAAAGATCCCAAGGCGCAGCGGAAGATTGGAAAAGCAAAGAATCGTATTGACCGAAAATACAAATAATTTCTTGATGCTGTATTTACTTTCTCCTGCCACTCGTGCTCTGGCTTCATATTCCAGTGTTGTCTTTCGAAATCCCACACTCTGCACATAACCACGTAAGAATCGCACCTTTTCACGATAATTATCTCGTAATACGAGCGCAACCGAGCTGCTGATGGCAAAGAAATCAGAGACATTACTCTCAAATTTCACATCGGATAACCGATTGATTAGATGATAAAATGCCGAGGAGGCCAAGTTCTTAAACCAACCCGCCGAGGTGTTTTTCGTGCGTACCATACTGATCACCTCATAGCCCTCTTCCAATTTCTTCAAAATCTCAGGAATGCATTCCGGCGGATGCTGCAAATCGGCATCCATACAAACGATCGCATCTCCCGTGGCAAAATCAATCCCCGCAATCATTGCGGCTTCATGACCAAAGTTTCTGGAGAAATTCACCAATGCCACCAGGGGATCTGCCTCGGTCAGTTCATAGAGAATTTGAAGACTTCCATCCCCACTTCCATCATTAATAAAAAGGAGTTCATAATCCCAAGAGATTTGATCCAATACCTTTTTGGTTTCTGTATAAAACTGTTTTAATGCCGCTTCTTCGTTATAAACCGATACAACGACCGACAGCTTTTTCTCCATAGTGAACCCCTTCGTCTTTCCTAATCTAAAATCTGTATCTCCATACTGGAATGTGCCGGAATCCGCTGATCCTCCGGCGGAAGTTTCCGATAATCTCCATAGATCCACGTGAGAACCTGTTCCCAGCCACTCGGTGCCATGAGCTTCTCTCCTGCGAAATCCAAATCAACAGTTTCTACACACCACTCTTTCTGTAGCGTGACATACAGATAATCCGGTTGATAATTACTGTAATAGAGCAGATTGCTTTTTCCTTTTCGGTCTTTCTTTGCAATCAGTTCCTGCATACGAAACAAGACTTTCATAGGGATGAGCTTGCCCACAATAGCCAAGCCGCCCACCGCCAGTTTATGAAAAGGACTATACGGACGGTAATTCAAGCGATAGCGATGTCCCATAGAGAGTCCATAAACCGCTTTGTGCAGGAAAAGCGTCCAAGCCGCCGAAACCTTATGCTCCGGCAGTTCATCCAAGATGAACAGATCCACCCAGAGATGATTCAGCTTGCCCTCATAGTAGCGCATCTGCGGTGTGTCTTCATCGGTCTTGCTGCGGTCATACATAATTCTGGGTGTAAAATCATAAAATGCTTTCCCATCCCGAAAACTACGGCAATCCACAAAGCTCATACCTTCCGGCAACTCCCGTTTGACTACTTTTTGAAATGCTTCGTAATTATTTCTCGTAAATGCAAGATCGGCATCGTCATCCCAAGGAATAAAACCCCGATGCCGCACAGCTCCCAAAAGTGTGCCCGCATCCATGAGATACTGAATCTTGTATTTTCTGCAAATCCGGTCTACCTC